>JALUYG010000230.1 GCA_027013105.1 Mariprofundus sp. | reverse complement strand
GGCGGTCTGGTTATGTTCTTCAACTGGGTATGGGCAGTCACTGCCCTGTTTCTGACCACGGAAAACGGCAGGGGATAGTTTTGATGGCGGTTTCGCAAAAGACCATCAAAGATCGTTATGCAAGATATTGAGCAGGCGTGAGAACAGCAGTGACGATCCGGCAATGGCGCAGACAATGATGGCGCCGGTGGGCAGATCGAATATCGCTGAAACAGACAGGCCGATGGCATAACCGGCAATGCCGAGCCCATAGCCGGATAACAGCCTGAAGCGACGCATGCGCATCACGGTCAGTGCCGGAATAATCAAGCTGGCGAACACCAGATAGACGCCGACCAATTGCACAGATGCCGTGACAGTAATCGCGAACATCGCATAAAATAAGACGCCTGTGATGCGCTCGCGAAAGATAAACCAGACAGCAAGAATAACGGCATAGATCAATGCCGCGGGAATCAGATCATGCGGGCTGACCCAGAGGATCTGACCCACCAGCAGGTCTTTTAAGTATTCCCCGCCATGCGGATTTTTACTTAACAGGATAATGCCGATGCTGGCGGCCAGCACAAACAAAATACCAATCAACGCTTCCAGCGATCGGGCATAATGTTTTTCCAGCCATGCCAGCAGCAGCGCGCCGGAGAGCGCTGTCGCCGTGGCAACGATTTGCACGCTGCCGCCATGCATCGGCAACCCCAGCATATCAGCGCCAATGATACCGACGCCGGCCACCTGCGCGATGGCCAGATCAATAAAGACGATCCCCCGCTCCAGCACCTTGATGCCCATCGGCACATGGGTGCTCAGCACAAGGATGCCTGCCAGCAGGGCCGGGCCGAGAATGGTCGGATCAAGCCCGTCCATATTCATGACGACTTGCCGGCAGCCGTCAGCAACCGATGAATCGTATCATCATAAAGCCCGAACAGATCAGTAGCCGAGTCGGCGCCGCCTACGGTAAATGGCAATTTGACGGCCTTGATATTTGCGCGATCTGCCAGCCACTCTGCAGCGCGTGAATCCTGATAGGCGGCATAGATGATCATGCTGACAGGTTGCTGTTTGAGTTTGGCCAGTAGTGTGGCCAGATGCGATGTGGTGGGCGGCACGCCGGGAACAGGTTCCAGCGTCCCGGCTTCAACCATGCCCAGCCAGCGCATCATATAAGCCCAGCCTTTATGGTAGACAAGAATATGCAGGCCGCGCAGCGGCGCAGCCTGCTGTTGCCAGCGTTGCATGGCACCATTCCAGCGCTGCATGAAACTGTTGTAACGCGCCCGATAGCCATCGGCATGGTCGGGGTCGATCTGCTGCAATCGTCGCAGCAGTACGCCCGCCACAATGGCAATATTGCGAGGGTCGGTCTGAATATGGGGATTGCCGCCCGGATGAATATCGCCCATGGCCCGATCCACACGGGACGGCACATCCATCTTGCGGACATAATCGGCGGCGGCAAGGTTGCCCGGCTGCCCCGGTTGCACGGCAGGATTGGCGCTTTGCCGCAACAATACAGGCAACCATCCGATTTCCAGCTGCGCGCCTGTGGCAATCAGCAGATCAGCCCGCCGCATGCGCGCAATCAAACTGGGACGCGCCTGAATATGGTGAGGATCCTGCAGAGCGTGCGTGGCCGTATAGATCGACACCTGATCCCCGCCGATTTCTGTTGCCAGCGCCGCCCATTCCGGTTCGCAGGCAAAAACCCGGACGCTTGCCTCCGCCAGAGAGGCGAAGGCTGTCATCGCCACGCCGGCCAGTAGTATCAGTGTAAACTGTTGCAGATACCGTTTCATATCAAATCTCCTTCTCTGTTTTCATCAAAACTGATGCGCACCATGTGCGCCAATCAACATGATGTATTGCAGCCCAAGCTGGTAATCCACTTTGGACTGCGTGTTGTCGCGTGCGAGTTGCAGACGAATGCGGGAAAATTCACTGTTGTTATAGCCGATCACGGCGCTGTCCCGGCGTGGACGATGGCCTGCGCTATCCAGCAAGCCGCCTGCGATCACAGATGCGCCACTGTTATTGGCGAACAGTTCGGAGTGGCGCAGGCCGACGCGCCATCCGGGCATAAACTGGTACACGCCTTCGGCATACCAGCCGAACTGTTTGCCAAGATAAGCCGCATTCGGTGAGGCGACGCCAAACAGGCCACGCTCATGCCGATAAAAGAATTCGCTCTGAAAGCGGAAATTCTTATTGACCGGATTGCCGTTCGGAGCCCACTTCCAGACCAGATTGGCCAGCAACAGCCGGCTGTTGCCGGAGAAACTTGCAACCGCGTTGCCTGCTGCATCAAATGCACTGCGGCCGATGGCGCGGGTTTGCAGATAGGAAATGCCGGCTTTCCAACTCTGGCTGTAACCAATATCTCCGCCGACATTCATAAAGCCGTCCCATGTGCCCAGGCCACGAAAGGCGCCGCCACCGCCCGGAAAGGCGTTGCCGCTATAGAGTTCACCGCCCAGTTCGAGAAACGTATCGGTGGGCGCCAGCCATCGAATCTGAACGCCATCATCGCCAAACTGGGTGTTCAGAAACGCTCTGTTCGGCAGAGGGCGATCTATGAAGTCATCATGGTGGGCATGGAACTGGTTCAGATAACCGATGCCGGAGAAAAAGCGACCGGCTTTCAAGGTCAGTCCGAACGGCGCATTCAGCGTTTGCAGAAAGGCCTCTTCAACATTGGCGCCGCCGTCCGGAGCCAGCGACACAGTCAGGCTGCCATAGAATAAATTGTCGATATTCGATGCCAAATCGAGTTCGGACTCATTCAATCCCAGCCCGCGTTTACCTAACCCGGCCGCATCACCAATCGGGAAGCCGGGTATGGCAAAGCCGGATGGCGGCTGGCTAAAGGCCTGATAGCCGCCATTTAACACGGCGCTGATTTCAGGATTGAATACGTTGGCGGATGCACTGCCGGATGGCGCAGCAGCCTGCTCCGGCATGGCCGGCGGCGGTGCATATGGTGGCGGATTTGTTGCCGCTACCGGAGCTGACGACTGGCCGGCCGGCGCTGTTGCAGATGCCGTGGCTGGTTTCACCGTTTGCATCTGTGCGGCTGCTGTTGCGGCGTTCTCTCCCTGTTGCTGTTCCAGATGATTCAGGCGCTTCTGCATCTGTTCCAGCAAAAGGCGGGTCTGGTGCAACTGTTGTTTCAAGCTGTTGATTTCAGACCGGTTGCTTGCTTCGTCTGCCTGTACATCCAGACTATGCACAGGTGCCAACAGCAGCAGGCAAAAGGCCAATATAAAAGAGCGGTTCACGGTTTTCTCCTGTATCAAGGGTGTGCGACAGCCCGACGCGTCAACATCAGGCGGTACTCAAATAACATCGAATAGAATAACTGGAACGACCGTCCGACCGCTTATGCGGCATGAGATCGTGAATCAGTGATAAAGAAAGCAGTATTTCTACTGCTTAAATAGAAAAGCTACTTAAGAGAAGAGAGGGGAGCCCCGGATATCACGCGTGAAGTAACGGGCGCCGCTGGCGTGCTGATCTGGCGCGGTGACTTGCATCCATATGCCCGGCTCTGCAACAGGAGTGACGCTAACAGATATTGCCGCTCCATGCGTGGTTACTTCCTCAAGCGCGCACAACTGGCACGCATGGGCAAGGTGGATGCCACGATCATGGTGGTGAATGCTGGATGCCGAAACAAGGCACATAACCAGAGCCAGCCATGCAAGCATGACGACGCTTTTGCGCTGGTGACATTTCTGTATCGACATGGAACGCATCATCTTTACATTCGCCTTGTCCGTCAATAAGGCGTCAAAAATTCTCATGAAAATTGCCGCACTCAAATCGCGAATCAGTTCCGGTTCGGCGCATCTAAATAAATTAGTTGATTATTATTCAGTAATATAATACTATTCGCAAATGAAGAGCTTGCGGCAAGAGATTGCGTCTATCCTGATCATCAAGGTCATCGCACTTGGTTTGATCTGGTGGCTGTTTTTCTCTTCACCGCCCAGGCTCAATGATGCTTATCATCTGATCACTCCTGCAACGTCTGCATCCTCATCGGACCAGCAGTAAGCATAGCCAAATATTCCAAACCACCCATGCGAAATAACGGAGAATTCATATGCATGATATATTAGTCGATCTATCCAGGCTGCAATTTGCCTTTACAGCCCTGATTCACTTTATTTTTGTGCCGCTAACCATAGGGCTCAGTTTTTTACTGGTCATTATGGAAGCGGTGTATGTCATCACTGGCAAAGAGATTTATCGTGAAATGACCCAGTTCTGGGGCAAGCTGTTCGGCATCAATTTTGCCATGGGCGTGGCGACCGGATTGACCATGGAGTTTCAGTTCGGCACCAACTGGGCTTATTACTCGCACTATGTTGGCGATATCTTCGGCGTGCCGCTTGCCATTGAGGGCATGATGGCATTTTTCCTCGAATCCACCTTTGTCGGTCTGTTCTTTGTGGGCTGGAAGCGGCTCAGCAAATATCAACATCTGCTGGTCACATTTCTTGTGGCGATTGGCTCCAATATGTCCGCCTTGTGGATTCTTATCGCCAATGGATGGATGCAAAACCCGGTCGGAGCGGTGTTTAATCCTGAAACGATGCGTATGGAGCTGAACAGCTTCGCAGATCTGATCTTTAATCCGGTTGCCCAGGCCAAGTTTGTGCACACCGTCAGCGCCGGCTACACCGTCGGCAGCGTGTTCGTATTGGCGATTAGCGCCTGGTATCTGTTGCGGGGCAAGCATATCGAATTTGCCAAGCGCTCCTTTGCTGTAGCGGCCGGCTTTGGCCTGGCGGCGATTATGTCGGCCATTATTCTGGGCGATGAGTCCGGTTATACGGTTGGCGATGTGCAAAAAGCCAAACTGGCCGCGATAGAAGCGGAGTGGGAAACCGCCCCGGCCCCTGCCAGCTTCACCCTGTTCGGGCTGCCTGATCAGGAAAAGATGAAGACCGATTATGCCATCCGCATTCCATGGCTGCTTGGCCTCATCGCCACGCGCTCGGTGGATGAACAGGTCAAGGGGCTGAAGGATATTATCGCCGATAATGAACTGCGTATTCAGCGCGGTATCAAAGCCTGGAGCGCGTTGCAGCAGTTGCGTGCGAACAAGCATGATACTGCAGCTTCACAGCAACTCAAAAAATATCAGAAAGATCTTGGTTATGGACTACTGATGCATGGTTATGCAGATGATATCGCCAAAGCCACGCCCGAACAGATCCATCAGGCCGCCCTGCATTCCGTGCCGCGCGTCGCCCCGCTGTTTTTCACATTCCGCTTGATGGTGGTTTGCGGATTTTTGATTCTGGCGCTGTTCCTGACAACGGCGTGGAGCGTCTACCGCAATAACTTCATGCATAAGCGCTGGCTGCTCTATTCCGCGCTTCTGTCACTACCCCTGCCATGGATGGCTGCTGAATTGGGCTGGTTTGTGGCTGAATATGGCCGTCAGCCGTGGACAATCAGCGGCATTCTGCCGACTTCGTTATCGACATCGAGTCTGTCCGCTGCATCGGTGCAGGCCAGTCTGGGCGGGTTTGTGATTTTTTATGCCGCCCTGACAGCCGTGGAAATGTATCTGATGGTCAAATATGCACGCAAAGGCCCTGCTGCCCTGCATGAGCACTAACGCGCGTTGTTTGTCCCATTTTAAAGGAGAAAACGTATGATATTCGATTATGAGACACTAAAATTAATCTGGTGGCTGCTGCTGGGCGTTTTGTTGGTTGGCTTCGGCGTAACCGGTGGCTTTGATCTGGGCGTGGGCGCCATGCTGCGGATTATCGGGCGCACAGATGATGACCGTAAGGTGATGATCAACTGTATCGGGCCAACCTGGGATGGTAATCAGGTCTGGCTGATTCTCGGCGCCGGCGCGGTGTTCGCCGCCTGGCCGCTGGTTTATGCCAACGCATTTTCCGTGCTCTACCCGGCGATGCTGGCAGCCCTGTTTGCGCTGTTCTTCCGGCCGACCGGTTTTGAATACCGGGCCAAGATTGCCGATGCGCGCTGGCGCGCATTCTGGGACTGGGGATTGGTGGTTGGCGGCGCAGTGCCTGCGGTGGTCTTCGGTGTTGCATTTGGCCTGGTGCTTGAGGGCATTCCGTTTCACTATGATGAGAATATGCGCATCATCATGGATGGTAACGTGCTGGATGCACTGACGCCGTTTGCGCTGTTCTCGGGAGTCGTTTCATTGGTGATGTTGGGCATGCATGGCTCGGCATTCCTGAATATGAAAGCGCGGGGCAGTGTGCAGATGCAGGCGCGGCGCTGGTTGGGTATGTTGTCCATCACATTGATTGTCCTGTTTGCGCTTGGCGGAGTCTGGGTGGCCAATGGCGTGGAGGGCTATGTGCTGCAACCCGGCGGAAATCTTAATCATGCCTTGACGCCGCTGAATCAGCACGTTTCCCGTGCCGCCGGTGCATGGATGCATAATTTCGACAACATGCACTGGATGTGGTTGGCGCCTGCGCTGGGTTTTGCCGGGGCTTTGCTGGCCGGGCTGTTGCGCTCGGCTCCGCGCCTGGCGCTATTGGCCTCCGGACTCAGTGTGAGCGGTGTGATTCTGACTGCTGGTTTCGCCGCTTTTCCGTTTATGCTGCCCTCTTCAAGTGTGCCGTCGCAGAGTCTCAGCATCTGGAATGCCAGTGCCAGCGAACATTCTCTGGCTCTGATGCTGATTGCAGCATGCATTTTTATACCGCTGATTCTGCTCTATACCACATGGGTGTATCGGGTGTTGCGCGGGCCTGTGCGTTCAGAGGATGTGAATAAACAGGAATATGGAACGTATTAAGCTATTTTATCAGAAAGGAGGTTGACCAATGTGGTATTTTGCATGGATTCTTGGCGTGCTGCTGGCCTGTTCGTTTGGAATCATGGCGGCAATATGGTACGAGTTTCATCAGGATGATCTGATGGTTGAATAAGGCAGTATCTACAGTATTTATCAAGAAAGGAGATCGCAATGGCGGAAAAAAATGAAGGCGCAGGGATGAAAGCCAAGGGGATGAAAGACTTCGTGGCCGAAGCAAAGGCCAGGGTGGCGGAGGTCGCCACAGCAGATGTGGCCGCACTACCGGAAGGCGCGGTTTTGCTGCTGGATGTGCGCGAACCGGGTGAATTTCAGGCGGGATATCTGCCCGGCGCCATCAATGTGCCGCGCGGCTTGCTGGAGGTGAAAGCCGACCAGAGCATGCCGCCGCACGATGTCCGGCTGGCGGATCGGAGTCAGCCCATTATCGCCTATTGCGCCAGCGGCGCGCGCAGCCTGCTGGCAGCATCAACACTGCAGGAGATGGGATTTAAAAATGTCAAATCAATGGCAGGCGGCTTCGGCGCCTGGAAACAGGAAGGGCGCAATGTCGTTGTCCCTTAGCTACATCTGAAAACTTAAGCTTAAAGGCCTGCCGATCAGGGAGGGGGAGGGGCGGCAGGCCTTCGTAGGCTCGTTTTCACTGGCATGGTGGCTCATAATGAACTGAACCCGGATATAAGGTGGGCGTAGCACTCCGGCATCAGGTATCCCGTCAAGGCGGGATTCACACAACCGGAATAGACAGACTCCCGTTCAGTTGATATCGGCCCAGACTTATAAGCCCCATGGCCAGTGTAACGCGTTGTTGTTTCCGTGTAATAATACTTATCGTCATCGAAATCTGCAACTTTAATCTACGGGAGTGTTTTATGTTACTTTTTGATGCCGCCAGGCCGAACCCTCGCGCCATACGCATGTGGCAGCGCCGTATTGAACGTAGAATCACCGAGCCGCTCTACGCCGCCTTCCACTATGGCCCGGCGCTTGAGATGTACAGAAGCCGAATGGTGGTGCTGCCGGAATGCGCAGGTGCTTTTAAAACGCTGATGCATGATGGTCTCTCATGGCTGGATGGCCTGCTTGTTGATCGCGATACGATCATTCCGGGCAGGTTCTCAGTGGTCGATATCGCGCTCTTGGTGGCGCTTGATTTCGCCGATAGCATTGGTTGGCATCTTGCGCCGGAACTTACACAGATCCATCGCTGGTTCACCGCCACTGCGGCCCGGCCATCGGCAGCGGCGAGCCTGCACAAAAAGTCTTCGCAGACCGGGGTTCATTATTAGAAGCAGAAAGCAGCTCAACGATATTCTGTCGCGACTGAAGTCAGAACGTGTTTCGCTGGCGAAAGGCGATCACCTGTTTCATCAGGGTGATCAGGTTGTCAGTTTTCACTATGTCACATCCGGAAAAATAAAGCTGATGAGAAACACGATCGAAGGTGGTCAGACGCTTATTTATGTGGCGATGGCGGGGGAAACACTGGCCGAAGCATCACTGTTCTTTGATCAGTACCACTGTTCCGCAGTGGCCGATTCGGAATCGGAGATTGTGACTTACAGGAAGTCAACACTGCTGGCGCACCTCGAACAGCATCCGGCTGCGATGAAAGATTTTCTGAAACTGTTTGCCGGCCAGGTGCGAGATTTAAGAGCCATCAATGAGATCAAGAATATTCGCGCAGCGAAAGAGCGTATACTGGCGTTCATCCGCCATGGCATGAATGAGCATCAGGAGTTGCACCCGGAGATGTCGCTCAAAGATGTGGCTTACCAAATCGGCCTTGCCCATGAAACATTCTACCGGGAACTAAAAAAGCTGGAACAAGCCAAGCTACTGATACGGCATGATGGGTATATAAAACTATTGTAACTACTCAGTTTGACTCCACGCATCATGGGAAAATTCTTGGAAGCGCGACTTCAGTCGCGCCAACAGCATGATATGCGCGGTTAAAGCAGCACCTCCAGTGCAAACAAATCATTTTGATTGTTGAATGCGTTCATCGATATGATTCAAATCATATAGGGCTCGCTCACATCATCGTAGTGTTCGGGGATTGGTACGCTAATGGAATCTAGGGATACGGCGTACAGTAAAAACTGAATACCGGAGCAAGCTAATGAAACGAGTCATGATTTTATTCGGGGTGGTCTGCGCATTGGGCATATCTGTTTCCGTCTACGCCAAAGATAAAGCCGATGGCATGGAATCCATGATGCAACATCACCACATGTCGCAACATCATCAAATGATGCACATGATGAAAACAGGTTCTGATAAACGGACATCACTGCAGCTGCCCGAGGAGATGAAAGCGCAGCAGCTGGCGATGATGCGTGAGCATCTGGAAGCAGTGAACAATATTATCGCCGATATTTCCACAGGAAAATTCGAAGCAGCATCCAAAATCGCCCATCAAAAGCTGGGGCTGACGCCTGAAATGAAAAAAATGTGCAATATGTTTGGCAATGATGATTTTCGCACCCTGGGGCTGGCTTTTCATAAAAGCGCCGACCACCTGGGCGATGTACTCAAGACCGGCAATATGAAGCGCTCGCTTGCCGCACTGCACAACACCATGAACTCCTGCGTGCAATGCCATGCAACATTCCGACAATAGGTTGAGAAAATCGCCAATTAATCTTTTCGGTTTGATTTCGAGAGTGCAGGGTTAGAGGATAGCACACAGTTACTGAAATGAAATGTAAGTATTCAGCTTCGATATCTGCAGTACAAGAGTCTCGGAGGTGCGGCTTCAGTCGCGCAATCAACTGAGTCATGCGCGGCTGAAGCCGCACCTCCGGGGAAGCTGAAGTCACGGTTTTGGGCATCGCCCGGCCAACTGCAGGAGATTGTCAGAATGAAGAGGCAAACAATATTTGAAGCTGTGGGCGGATTGCCTGTGATGGAGCGCGTCCACAAGCGCTTTTACGACAAAGCGTATGCCCACCCCTGGCTGGGTCAGTTTTTTGAAGGCCATAGCCAGGAGGCGATTGAACTGCGCCAAACCCAGTTTATGGCGGAGAAGATGGGCGCGAAAAGTGTTTATCCGGGCCGTGAATTGCCGCTGGCCCATCGCCGCATGTATATCAGCGAGGAGCTGTTGACGCTGCGTCAGGCGCTGCTGCGCGAGGCGCTGGAAGAAGAGGGCGTGGCCGAAAAGCTGATCATCCGCTGGCTCAAGATTGACAAGGCGTTCTGGGGCAAGGTCGGCAATGCATCGCTGGAGGAGTTCCATCGGGTGGATTTCAAGTATGAACAACCGCTGATCGTTGAAAAACCGGATGTATAGAGTCCCGATCTGTTCTCATCATGGTAGCCGGCCATGAAGTGCCTGATCCATGCATGGCATCATCACGAAGGAGAGTTGCGCCGCTGGTTGGTGTCGCGACTGGGCAACCCGGCAGATGCCGAAGATCTGCTGCAGGATGTGTTTGAAAAAGCGATGTTGCAGGGTGAGAAATTTTGCTCCTTGGAAAATGCACGGGCATGGCTGTTTCGGGTGGCCCGCAACACCTTGATTGATCGCTACCGGGTGCAGCGCGATCAGGTGGAACTGCCCGATGATTTGCCGCTCGATGAAGCTGAATCCGAAGCAGTCGAAGAGTTATCGGAGTGCCTGCCGCGCGTCTTGTCGGAACTTTCAGCCGATGATAGGGAGGCGATCACCTTGTGCGATCTGAACGGCATCTCGCAACAGCGATTTGCCGACCTTAAGGGCATCAGCCTGCCTGCCGCCAAGTCTCGCATACAGAGAGCGCGCCGCAGGCTGCGCCAAACACTGGAAACAAACTGCCAGGTGCGCAGGGATCAGGCAGGCAAAGTGTGCTGCTTTGTGCCGAGGCCGCCTGTTAAATAATGGGTCAAGCCTGAATAATCCAAAAACATGTGAAACTTGAAGGCCCCATTTTGTTCCCACACCGTAAAACGACCATTCGATGGAATGGTCGTTTATGAAAAATATCTCAATAATATCAACTATTTATATGGTGGGCGATAGTGGGATCGAACCACTGACCCCTGCCGTGTGAAGACAGTTGAATTCGACGTATTTTAAATGGGATAAAGTGGTCTTATGTGTTGAAAGTCGTTGTGAATAAAGGTTTTTTACGCAGTTAACTTTTTCTGATGATGCCACTCTAACCCATATTCATACTTCTTCAATGGGCAGTTTCATTTCAACTTGGTCTCAAAAGTGAAAAAAACGATGGTCAATTTTTGACCACTACCGCATATGGTTGTGGTGTTAGCGTGAAATAAAATTGCCAAAATTTACATGTAGACGGCGAATCACCCAGCTACTTCATTGCTGCAAACCTTAGTCCGGACAAATTTATTTCCAATATCTATTATAACTGGACATAAATATTCCCAGTTATATCATTTGCTTGTCAGAGAAAGAGATGGAGCAAGTGCATGATTGATACGCTGAAAGAGATGATCCTTGATTTTCAGGAGGCCGAGTGGCCGACAGGCGTGCCTCGACGACTGGAAGTAACGCCGTTGCCGGGAAAAGCAATGGTCTGCATTGGTGTTCGG
>JALUYG010000229.1 GCA_027013105.1 Mariprofundus sp. | reverse complement strand
ATGCAAACTTTTCCTCCCATGAAATAGCGTTGCGGCCATTGACCTGGGCCCAACCCGTAATGCCGGGTTTGACTTCGTGACGCCTGGACTGCTCCGGGCTATACAGCGGCAAATATTCCATCAGCAGCGCCCGCGGGCCAACCAGACTGATATCACCCCTGACTACATTCAGCAGCTGCGGCAACTCATCAAGGCTGAATTTTCGCAAGCATGCACCGAAGGGCGTCAGGCGTTTCTCATCAGGCAGCAGTTGCCCTGCGGCATCCCGTGCATCGATCATCGTGCGAAATTTATAAATATAAAATGGCTTTCCATGCAGGCCCGGTCGCTGCTGTCTGAACAGGATGGGAGAACCCAGCTTGATCCGCACCAGTACGGCAAGGATCAGCAACAGCGGCCACAGCAGAGACAACATGGCCATGGCCACCAACAGATCAAACAACCGTTTCATTGCAGCCCATCATAATATTCCAGCCACGCCTGAACCAGCCGTTTTGTTGAAAACTCTTTTTGCGCACGCTGCAATGCCGCCTGCCCCATACGTTTTCGTACTTCAGAATCCTGCACCATCTGCGCAATAGCCTCTCTCAACGCCGTAATATCTCCCGCTGGAAACAGCAAACCTGTTTCACCTCCCCTGATCGCATCTGAAATTCCGTAAATATCGGAACCAATCGCCGGCACCCCGCAAGCCGCAGCTTCAATAATGACACTCCCGAATCCTTCCCGATAACTGGGCAGACAGAAAATATCCGCCGCGGCAAAGTAGTCCTCCGGATGCTCGGTATAATCGACAAAATGCAACTGATCAGCAGATTGACCCATCAATTGCTGAATCTCGCTCTGGAGACCTCCTTCGTCCGGGCCCACAAACAACAGATGAAGCTGTGGCATGGATGGCATCAGCCCAGCTGCAGCCCTCGCCAGGTCCAACACCCCCTTATCACGATTCAGCCGCCCCAGAAAAAGCAACAGCACATCGTCATCACCCAGTGCAAGCTGTTGACGTATCCTGTCGCGTGCCGACTGATCGGGCTTGAAGCGATCGACATCTACACCGCTGATCGATCCATCAGCAAGTACCGACACTTTATCGACACGAGTGACACCCTGCGCAATCAAAAATTCCCGCTGAGAACGACTATCCGCCAACAGATGCGTCGCCGATGCAGCAAGAACTCGATCCATATTTTTCAGCAACATACGGAAAAAACCCCGGTGCGTCGCCCAGACCTGGCCAGTAAATGTGTGAATACGGAAATTTATGCCCGCCAGTTTCGCCGCCGTCATTGCCAACAGGCCCGCTTTCGGCGTCACCGAATGCACCAGACCAAAATGGTGCTGTCTGAATACCTGAACCAGCCGGTACAACGCCCTGATATCTGAAATCGGGTTGATTGCCCGTTCGATAGCCAGCGGAATCACGGTAACAGGCAGTTCGTTGCATTCAGAAAAATCCGGTTGCTTTGTATGCAGCACCAGCGTCACCTCATAACGCTGCGCCAGGGCTATGATATGCGGTTTTAGAAACGCCTTCACAGTCATTTCAGATGCTACAACCAGGCAGATTCGTTCAAGCTTCTGCAACGGCATCCCCTGCACTATTTTCCATCAGTACAGACCACAATTTCAACCACGCTGTTTGTTGTGCCGACGACAGAGGTAGCAACGTATTGCGCAGTCGATCCGAACCTACGCAAGCGTGCAGAATATCCGCCGCCACTTTTAACAGCAATAACAGCCCCATTCTGATCACCATACCGTAATTACGCTCGAAAAAAAACACGCGCATATAAGCCCGAGCAAATATTCGCCGGGCGCGCAGCATCTTCTTCAGTGGGCGGTCGCCTTCACGATAGGCAAGCAGCGGCTCTTGCAAACATGCAAACCGGCTCAGCCGATACGTACGTAACAGTAGTTGCTGGTCTTCAGCGCCATCGGCAACACTCTCGTAACGGTGTTGC
>JALUYG010000228.1 GCA_027013105.1 Mariprofundus sp. | reverse complement strand
GATTCGAACCCGCGTGGGACTTTCGCCCCCAACCGATTTCGAGTCGGTGCCGTTATGACCGCTTCGAGTACCTCTCCATCTGTGATAAACTACTATTTACTGCTGAAGACGCCGATGTTGCGCAGGCGTTCGCTGCGTTGGCTTAACAGCGTATCCAGCGGCTGTTGCAGCAGTTCGTTCAGCGCTTTTTCCAGCGTCGCGGCGATCAGCTCGGCGGCTTCTTCGATATTGCGGTGCGCCCCCTCTTTCGGTTCGGGGATGATGCCGTCGATCAGCCCGAGCGACTGCAGATCGGCAGCTGTCGGCTTGAGCGATTCCGCCGCTTCATTGGCGAAGCTGCGATCGCGCCAGAGAATAGCCGCGCACCCTTCCGGTGAAATCACCGAATAGGTAGCGAACTGCTGCATATACATGCGATCGCCAACGCCAATGGCCAGCGCGCCACCGGAGCCGCCTTCGCCGATCACCGTGCAGATCACCGGCACTTTCAGAGCGGCCAGTTCCTGCAGGTTGCGGGCAATCGCTTCGCTCTGACCGCGCTCTTCCGCGTCAATGCCGGGCCAGGCGCCGGCCGTATCGATAAAAGTTAACACCGGCATATCAAAGCGCTCGGCCAGCTTGAACAGTCGCAGCGCCTTGCGATAACCCTCCGGGCGCGGCATGCCGAAGTTGCGTTTCAGCTTCTCCTTGGTGTCGCGGCCTTTCTGCTGGCCGACCACCATGACGCTGCTGCCGCGAAACGAGGCGATGCCGCCAACAATGGCGCCATCATCGGCAAAGGCGCGATCGCCGTGCAACTCCTGAAAGTCGTCAAAGAGCAGCGGCATATAATCGAGGATATAAGGCCGATCGGGATGGCGCGACAGCTGGCAGATCTGGGCTCGGGTGGCATTGCTGTAGATCTGCGCAATGAGCTTGTCACGCTTGGCGGCGAGGCGCTCCACCTCTTCGGCGATATTGACGCCGGATGCGGACCCCATGCCGGAAAGATCCTCGATTTTCGAGGTCAGTTCGGCAATCGGACGTTCAAATTCAAGGTAGCTGTATGCCAAAATTATCTCTCCTGTTGCATTGGCTGCTCAACTGCCCCGGCGCAGTTGCTGTTTGCGCGGCGGCTGCCACGGCTGGCAGCGCAGATGAATCGCGTCGCTGCCGAAACGCGCATCGAGTTGCGCCTTGAGGCTGTCGGACCAGGCAATGCACGGCCCCGTGGTCAGAATCGCAACACTAGCGTCAGGCAGTCGAATATGAAACGATAGCCGCGCCTGACCACCCTGCGCCGCGCTTTTCAGCCGTGCGATGGTCACTTCATCCCAGGCGATGCTGGCGGCGTGAATGCGGATTTCACTGACCAGCGAAGGCAGAATCGATTTCAGCGAAGCGATCGCTTCGGCCACCAGCGTCGGCTCATCACCGCGCGATTTATCCACCCGCGCCGCCACCAGCAGCGGCTCATCCGCCGCCAGCAGTTCGGCCGATTCGCTGTAGAGTTTGGCGAAACAGACCATTTCAGCTTGGCCGTGCAGATCTTCCAACTGCACAAAGGCCATGGTGCCGCGACCGCCGTGATACTGGCGCACAGAGGAGACGCCAACGGCCACCACCACCTGCGCGCCATCTTCCTGTTCGGCCAGCTGGCTTAAATTGCAACTGCCCAGCCCGCTGGCGCCATTCAGATAAGCCTCCAGCGGATGGCCGGTGAGGTAAAATCCGAGCACCTCGCGTTCGGCCTGCAGGCATTCGCCCGGACTCCACGCCTGCGTCAGTGGAAAGCTGTCTTCGCGCTGCGGTTCGGCCAGTTCAAACAGGACGGACTGATTGGAAGCGAACTCTTTGCGTTTGCGTCCGAGCTGCTCCATGGTTTCGGCCAGCCCTTCCAGAGCGGCGCGCTGATGCACGATCATATCTTTCAGCGCGCCGGCCTTGATCAGCGCTTCGAGAATGCGTTTGTTCAGCGTGCGGGCG
>JALUYG010000227.1 GCA_027013105.1 Mariprofundus sp. | reverse complement strand
GCCGAAAACGGCGCTGATCGACTGATGCCCGAGGCAGACGCCCAGAATCGGAATCCGGCCCGAAAACTCGCGAATCACATCCATCGAGATGCCCGCCTCATGCGGCGTGCACGGGCCCGGCGAGATTAGAATATGATCAGGCGCCATCCGGGCGATTGCATCCGGAGTGATCTTGTCGTTTCTGAATACTTCGGGGCGCTCGCCGAGCTCTCCCAGGTACTGCACCAGATTGAAGGTGAACGAATCGTAGTTATCAATAACGAGTATCATGAGTCTCTTCCCTGTGCCTCGGCCAGCGCCACGGCGCGGAACATCGCCATCGCCTTGTTGACGCACTCCTGATGTTCCTTCGCCGGTACGGAATCGGCGACAATGCCGGCGCCGGCCTGAATATGCACCTGGCCGCCGTGAATGACTGCGGTGCGGATCGCAATCGCCGTATCCATGCGCTTGCCGCCGAAGCCGATATAACCGACCGTGCCGGCGTAGGGGCCGCGAGCCACTGGCTCCAGTTCGTGAATAATCTGCATGGCCCGCACCTTCGGCGCGCCGGATACCGTGCCGGCCGGGAATGTGGCCGCCAGCAGATCCAGCGTGTCGGCGTCGTCGCGCATCACGCCTTCCACCTGCGAGACAATATGCATGACATGCGAATAGCGCTCGATCACCATCGATTCGGTCAGCTCCACGCTGCCATACCGGCAGACCCGGCCGAGATCATTGCGCCCCAGATCGACCAGCATCACATGCTCGGCCAGTTCCTTGGCGTCGGCCAGCAGTTCCGCTTCCAGCGCCTGATCTTCGGCGGCTGTCTGGCCGCGCCGGCGGGTGCCGGCAATCGGGCGCACCACGGCCTTGTCCATATCGCGCCGCACCAGAATCTCCGGCGACGAGCCGACCAGAATGGTGTCGCCGATATGCAGGTAAAACAGATAGGGCGACGGATTGATATGGCGCACGGCGCGATAGAGATCGAACGGGGCGCAGTTCAACGCCTTGGAAAAGCGCTGGGAGAGCACCACCTGAAAAATATCGCCGGCCAGGATATATTCGCGCGCTTTTGCCACCGCCGCCTCGAAATCGGCCTGGGTGGTTTGCGCTGCCGGCGCATCGCTGCGGCTGGTGTCGGCATCGAGCTTCAGCACGCTGGCCGGCTCGCCCTCAGAGAGACTGGCCTCCATGCGATCGAGCACGTTTTTCGCCTCAGCCTGCTGGTCGGCGGGCAGGCGCACGCAGCAGGTCAGGGTGCCTTTGAGATTATCAAACACCATAAACCGATCCACCAGCAGGTAGGCCGATTCGGCTGCGCCGACCGGGTCGGGCAGGTCGGCCGGGATATCCTCAAAATGCGACACCAGCTGATAGCCGAAATAGCCCACCGCGCCGCCGGCGAAGGGCAGATCCTCTTCAGGCAGAAACGTCTGCTCAATCACCTGATCGCGTAGCCAGTCGAGAATGCCGCCGTCGTACAGCTCTTCATGACCGTCGCGAAAATGCAAACGGGTTACACTCCGGCCGGATGCATCAGCCGCTTCTGCAGTCGCCCGGCAGGCCGGGCTGATGCCCAGAATGCTGAAGCGACCCCACTGTTCACCACCCTCGGCGGATTCGAACATAAAGCAGTCGCCGCGCTCGACAAGGCGGGCGAAAACGCCCGGCGGCGTCAGGCAATCCGCCGACAGGGTACGGCGAAACAGCCGCATGCGAGAATCGCTCATGTTGGCGCTCATGTTGACTGCCATGTTGACAGCCATGTTGACAAGGGGGTTCGACTGTGGCGAAATGCGCCGCCTTCGGAAGCGGCCATGGCTGTTTTCGACCCTACGGGGCCATAGCTCAGCTGGGAGAGCGCAACGCTGGCAGCGTTGAGGTCAACGGTTCGATCCCGTTTGGCTCCACCATTACAAAAACCGGGCGCATTGCGTCCGGTTTTTTTGTGCGCGTTGAAGAGTAAGAATTTCATGGTCGCGAAG
>JALUYG010000226.1 GCA_027013105.1 Mariprofundus sp. | reverse complement strand
TGATCTGGATGCTGAATATTTGCAACGGCGTTCCTTCACCTTTGATTGCTATATTCTGTGGCTGACCTTCATTAAGGTGATTCGCCGCGATGGTGTTTCCCATTAGCAGTATCGTCAAAAGAGAGATGGGCGTCATGATCACAGCGGGGATGCTGATGCTCTCCGCATTGCTGTTTCCGTTCTCCGTAGCGGCCACGAATATTGCACTTGCCCTGACGCTGGCAGTCGGATTGCTGTCCGGAGTGTGGTGGCAGGGTGCAAAGCAATGCTGGAAGCACTATCGGTCTCTGACAATCATTGTATGCGTGTATATCGGGATATTACTGGCTGGACTGTTGTGGAGTCTTGATATTCGCTGGGGTATGCATGTGGTTGGTCGCAGCTGGTTTTGGTTGCTGATCCCCGTTGTGGTTTGCATCACTGCAGAGCAGAAGTGGCGTAAAATTTTTCTGCTTTCCCTCTCCCTGGGCTTGAGTCTCAATTTGCTCTATTGTCTGTTGCAGGTGTTCGGATACGTGGAAGTCACGACCGATGGCTCCGGCATCGCGGACGCGACCGGCCATATCGGTCATATCGGTTTCGGGTTCGTGTATGGTGTCTGGGCCGCCTGGCTGTTGAATCTTGGATTAACCTGTGTCGGTTGGCGGCGTTTGCTGGCGTGGGGGGGGGCGGCATGGTCATATGTCATGGTTTTTTCCGCGCAGGGGCGCAGTGGCTATTTAATCTGCATCGTGTTGATCCTGTGCGTCTGTCTCAAGCGACTGTTTGATTCGAGAAATTGGCGAACTGTGCTGCTGACGGCGGGGGTGTTTATGCTGATCGGACTGGTGGTTGCTGCAGGCCCCGGCAGAGCCCGTTTGACGGGTACCTGGCTGGCTTTTACACAAACGCAGTCGCAGCAGGGGTTGAATGCATTGGATAGTTCGGATAATGCCGTTCTTGCCACTGATGAGCGTTTTCAGATGTGGAAAACGAGCCTTGATATCTGGCGTCTGTTTCCGGTGCTTGGCGTGGGCACAGGGGGCTTGCCCGAAGCTGCGGCGACGTTACGGGAGCAGAAACGTTCGCCTGCGCATTTCAGGTTTGTTCAGCCTCATAACCAGTATCTGCTTGTCCTGATCCGGTGGGGGCCTGTCGGTCTGCTGGCGTTGCTGGCGTTATGGTATGCATGGATGCGTGAAGGTCTGAAAGTGGACTGGTCACATTCTGTGTCAGCGCCGCTGTTTACTTTGTCTGGGCTGGCGTTGGTCGTGCATGGGTTATCATCCTCCAGTATGGAGGAACATTTTTCTGCTATACTGGCTGTACTGTTATTGGGCGTAGCTATATCCCATAAAAAGCACACGAATCAAAAATCATCCAACGGAACTTGAATGATTTTTCGCGCAGTTGTTCATTTTTTTACCTTCGTTGATAAGAAGGACATTGATAAGAAGGAAAGCTGATGAATGCATTTTTTTCTGCTATACTGGTTGTGCTGTTATCTGACAAAATATTGTGGGATGACAGAAAATATCATCAGGCAGGAGGATAATATGAGAATCAGACAGATCATGGCGTCGCTGTTTATGGCGATGTTTTTGGCCGGTGGGTTGGCATGGGCTGGCGATGCAGTGGATATTAATACCGCATCAGCCAAGGAGTTGAAGAAAGTGGATGGCATTGGCGCCAAAACGGCGGCCAGAATTGTCGCCTATCGGGATGAGCACGGCGCTTTTAAAAGTGTTGAGGAACTGTTGAAAATCAAGGGGATTGGCAAAAAGAAACTGGAAAAGGCCGGCGATGAACTGACGGTTGGCGGTGATGGAGAGCAGGAGCATTCCGACAAGGATTGACGATCTTTTGATTTCATTCAGGGCGACATTCTCAGGATAGAGATTGCCGCCCTCTTTTTTTTGTGAAGCATGGCCGCTATGATGATTTCTCGACTGCTGGCGTTTAGAAGCAGCGGCATGGCCTTTCTGCATGATCTGTTATG
>JALUYG010000225.1 GCA_027013105.1 Mariprofundus sp. | reverse complement strand
CGCCTGAATGGCCTTGATGGCGCTCTCATTGATCTGCGGAATCGGGCTCGGACGCAGGATTTCGACCCCCCCGAGCGAACCGTCATGTTCAATCGTCAGCTTCACCAGCGCCTGGCGGGCATCGGCAGGAAACTCGTCATATCTCGCCTGCCCCGGCCGCCACTGCTCCTCGAGCGCCCGCACCAGCGCATGCGCATAGGGGGCGTATTTCACCTGTCGCGTATTGATGGGAATATCCGCTTCGCGGTTCAGTTTCTGTTTCATACGCCGCTCGCGTTCGTAATTGCTGGAGAGTTGCGACAAGGCCATGGCCGACGGCATCAGGTTCGACAACCTCGGTGTCTTTTTTTGCGCTTGATGGCGTTTGCTGCGTGGTCTGTGTTTGACCGGCTTAGGGCGTTGCTGCCTGACCTGACGAATATCCGGTGTCGGGCTGCGTCTGGCCAGCATGCGCGTCGGTTTCGGCCTGGCAGCCGGCGGCGGTGGCGTTTTCGGCTGTTTTGGGGCGGCCGGCCTGCGTTTGCGGGGCTGCCCGACCATTGGCGTTCTGGCGCGGCGAGTGAGATGATCGTGGGCGTTGCGACTACTGCCGACGGCGTTTCGGTTGGCCATGGTGCGCGCATTTCTGACCGGTTTTTTTGCCGATTTCTGTTTTTCATCCAGCAACGTGACATCCATAATCTGCGGCTGGCTCTTTTTCACATGCGACTTCTCATGCGGCGCGGCGACAATCAGCACGGCCAACAGAATATGGACGACGACAGATGCGACGAACGCAACAGTGAATCGTCGCTGCTGGGGTTTGAAGTTAATTTTTTTCACTGTTTTTTTCATGGCCAAGGCGGCCGGCAATATAACCCGCCAGCGCGCCATTGATCCAGCCGCTGATGCAAGAGAGCAGCAGCAGCGGCGGCAGGGCGTAGAACAGGGCGGCCTGGCGAATGAACAGATATTCGACGCTAATGAACTGGGCCAGCATGTGCGCCACCGCGCCCAGCAGGCTGATGCCGACCAGGCTGACTCCCGGAATCCAGCGCCATGCCGCAATCATCACTGCGGCAGCGCTCAGCGCGCCGGTCATGCTCATCACAAACGTCGGCGTAAACAGGGTGCCGATAAAAAAGCTGCCGACAATCACCCTTCCGATCGACAGCGACAGCGCAGCGCGCGGGCCCATCAATGCCAGCGCCAGCAGCGTCACCAGATTGGCCAGTCCCGGTTTGAACCAGGGGCCGAGACTAGGCAGCGACGCCTCGAAAATATGCAAACCAATCGCAAGCATGAGCAGCGCCAGCCAGCGCGCGGTTGCTTCCACTTCGGATAACGGGGGTCGGGTGATGGTACGGTTTTGCAACATCATTCAACGACGGCGTCAAACGCGCGAATGCCGCTACCGCGCAGCGCCACCAGCACCCGGTTGGGAACGCAGGCGACCATATCGCCGGCATGTTGATGCGCGCCGGAGAGCACGCAGCGCTGTGTTGCACACGGCGATGAGACAATACGCGCGCCATGCGCATCGATAACAATTTCGCTGAGGCCCAATTCACCCTCCACGTGAAAGCGGATCGGCGCCTTGCCCTGTTGCGGCAGCGGGTAGCTCGCCAGCAGGGTGTTGCCATGATAGATATCGGCTACAA
>JALUYG010000224.1 GCA_027013105.1 Mariprofundus sp. | reverse complement strand
CCAAGGCTGCATTGAACCGTGATTTTGATATTGTTTGCTCCAAACCGAGCAAACGCGTAAATAATTTGCCCGTAACTGTGCTGCTAAGCATGGTCGCGTAGCAAAATAGGTGAAACTTCAGATGATCTTACTTCTCCCTCCTTATTAAAAAGTACCCTTAGCAGAATATGAGCCGATTTATAGCACTCGCACAACCCGAAATAAACATGGCGAAAAGTCGCTATGCAATACTGTTGCACTCCCACTATCTTTCCTTTGCCACATGATCCAGTACATCAAGAAACATCTTCCGATCATCATCGGACAAATAAATGTCGGCACGCGCATTGCCGCGCGATGTCACATGATAAACTGCACCTTCATATTCTATTCGTAACGGCCTTGCCATGCCGGGAGTTTACACAACCATAATCCGCGAAGCAAGTCCTGACCCCTTTTCTGACCCCTTTTCCTCACGCGAAGCAAGTCCTGACCCCTTTTCCTCTCTGACCCCTTTTCCTCTCTGACCCCTTTTCCTCTGACCCCTTTTCCCTTTCCACCGGACGGCGTCCAAATCGTATAGGGGTTCGGTCGGGCTTGCTCTCGCCTCGGTGTGCCGGTTATGCTGCGCCAACACAGTCAGCCCCCCCAAGGATAGCCATTGAAATCCCCGAATTCGAACAGCGATACGCCTGCCTCTTCGCAACAATCGCCGCAAACAGACGACAGCGCGCGACAGCCAGCGCAATTTTTTGAAACCGTGATTATCGGCACTGGTTTCTCCGGACTGCTGGCGGCGATTCGTCTGCAAAAGAAGCATTGTCACGATTTCATCATGCTGGAGCGGAGCAGCGATATCGGCGGCACCTGGCGGGATAACAGCTACCCCGGCGCTGAGGTGGATATTCCCACCGCACTCTATTCTGTCTCTTTTATTCCCTACCCGTTCAAAAAAACCTACGCCTCGCAGCGCGAGCTGCTGGCATACACCCGGCATATCATCAACAAATTCAACCTCAGAAAACAGACCAGAACAGATCAGCAAGTCACATGTCTGAGCTATGATGAAGATGCCTTTTTGTGGCGTATCGAAACGGCGACGGGGGTGCAGTATTCAGCCCGCTTTGTGATTGACACCAGCGGCGTGCTGGCCAATCCGCATATACCGGAAATTCCGGGAGCGGAAGATTTTCAGGGCGCGAAGTTTCACACTGCGCAGTGGGATCACAGCGTCGCTTATGAAGGCAAGCGGGTCGGCGTGATCGGCTCGGGATGCTCCGGGGTTCAGGTGGTGCAATCCATCGCCGACAAGGTTGAGCGGCTAACGTTGTTTATGCGCGAGGCCGAATGGATTATCCCGCGCTCGGATAGAAATTACAGCGCTCCCGAGCGTGCGATCAGAATGTTGCCGGGTGTTCGGCATCTGATCCGTTTTGCTGTTTTCTGTTACCATGAGGTGCGCTTTATCGCCTTCCGCCGATACCCGTTGACCGCGAATATCAGCAAGTTTATGAAAAGCGTATATCGCCGCAAGCTGGAAAAAAATCTGGCGCGGTATATTCGCGACGACAAGTTACGCAGTTTTATGATGCCCGATTACGAACTGGGCAGCCGACGGGTGATCCCGACCAACGCCTTTCTGCCGGCGCTGGCCCGTGACAATGTCGATGTGGATATCAGCGGCATTGAACGAATCACGCCGACAGGCATTCAGACAACAGACGGAAAACAGATCCCGCTGGATGTGATTGTCTATGCCACCGGATTTTATGCCTACTCCAACATGAAAAAAGCGCTCACTTTTCAGGTGTACGGCATCGGCGGGCGCAACCTGAACCGTGAGTGGGAAACAGAGATCGCTTCCTATAAAGGCGTCGCCGTATCCGGCTTTCCGAACTACTTTAAAATCAACGGCCCCAACACCGGCTCGGGCCATAGTTCGCAACTATGCTATATGGAGGCCATGACCGACTACGTGGTTCAGGCCATTGTCGCCGTCAAACGCGATCGGCGCATCAAAGCCATTCACCCCAAACGCCAGTTGCAGGATGCATACGTGGCGAACATGCGGCGCCAGATGGATAAAACGGTGTGGCAACACGGCAACTGCAGAGCTTTTTACAGAAAGAATATGACCGGCGAAGTCACCAGTCTCTCGCCAGAGCCTGTTGTCACCTTTATACTGTCGCGCAAATGGTTTCGCCTGAGGGATTATCATCTGTTAACGAAAGGGGAAGAATAGGGGGAGCGGCACATGTTGGACGCATTCAATTTTCAGGAAATGGTGAACGCTTACGTGATTCCATGGGGCATCAATATCGTGATGGCTGTGGCGATTTTCGTCATCGGTCGCTGGATTGCCGGTATTCTGCTGAATGTGGCCGACAAGATGCTCAAGAAAGCCGGCATGGACGATATGCTGGTCAGCTTTGTACACTCGATTCTCAATGCGCTGTTGCTGCTGTTCATTGTGATTGCATCACTCAATCAGCTCGGCGTCGATACCACCTCATTTATCGCCCTGATCGGCGCCGCCGGCCTGGCTGTCGGCCTGGCGCTGCAGGGTTCATTGCAGAACTTCGCCTCCGGCGTGCTGTTGATCGTCTTTCGCCCGTTCAAGGTAGGCCACTTTATTGAAGCGGCCGGCGTATCCGGCGTGGTCGAGGAGATCGGTATTTTTTCCACGCGCATGAAAACCGGCGACAACCGCGAAATTATCGTGCCCAACGGCGCTATTTATGGCGGCACGATCACCAACAACTCCGCCCGCGACACCCGCCGCATCGATATGGTGTTCGGCATCGGCTATGATGATGATATTCGCAAGGCCAAAGAGATTATGCAGTCGATTCTCGATGCCGATGCACGCGTACTCAAAGAGCCCAAACCGCTGATCGCAGTGGCTGAACTGGCTGACTCCAGCGTCAATTTCAATGTGCGCCCATGGGTGAAAGCCGGCGATTACTGGGGCGTGAAGTTCGATGTCACCGAAAAGATCAAGCTGGCCTTCGACGACGCCGGCATCTCCATTCCCTACCCACAGATGGACATCCACCTCGATCGTCCCGAGTAAACCGATGCCGTGCGCGCATGGACGCGCGGAAACGGTCGGTGGAAAGTTTTTGACTACTTTTTTGAATCCTGATGTAGCAAAGCTTTCAGATCGGCGACACTGGCAACCGGCAGGTTGCACTGGAAGTTTTCACACACGTAAGCGGTGACTGTGCCATGCCGGTTTTTCTGTCCTCGGGTGAACGGCGCGATCTGTTCAATCTGCTTGTCATGCCATAAGACGACGGTGTTGGGCCGGTAATGCTGCTGAATCAGCGCCAGCATCTTGTTCGCTGCATCCGAATGTTTGTCGCCGGCCAGCACAATCTCGCGGCTCTTGCTATCGGCCATCAGTACAGCGGATAGCAGGTGCAGCACGCCGGACGGGGCGCGTTTGGCAATGCCGGCGAAATGATCGGCGACTGCCGCCGCTTCCGCCGCCAGTTCGCCATCGCCGGTCAGGCGGGAGAGGCGCAGCAGGTTGTGCATGGCTACGGCATTGCCCGACGGCAGGGCACTATCGAATATCTCCATGGGCCGCGCGATCAACTCATCACTGTCAGCGGTCAGATAGAAGCCGCCATCCTTGCCCTTGAAACGGCGCAGCATGATTTTATTCAACTCCAGCGCCTCAGCCAACCAGCGTGACTCAAAACCGGCTTCGTAGAGCTCGGTCAGGCCCCATACCATCGCCGTATAATCTTCCAGCTGGCCGGCAATTGCCGCGTGGCCTGCACGCCAGCGATGCAGCAGCTCGCCGCTTTTGCTGCGCAGATGCCCGAGGATAAAATCGGCAGCTTCTCCGGCGGCCTGTACATAGCGAGGCTCGCCCAGCAGCCGTCCGGTCTGCGCCAGTGCGGCAATCGTCAATCCATTCCAGTCGGTGAGAATTTTATCGTCACGGAAGGGACGAATGCGCTTGTCGCGAATCGCCATCAGTTGTTTTCTGGCTGTCGCAAAGGCGGCAAGTTCAACCGGGCCGGAGCGATGCAGAATATTGGCGCCGGTTTTCTGATGCGTGGCTTCATCGACAAAGTTGCCGCCTGCTTCCACTCCGTAGGCCTGCATGAAATCGTGCGCCTGCTTGCCGAGCGCCGCCTGAATCTCCGCCGCAGTCCAGACATAGAATTTGCCTTCCACCCCTTCAGAATCGGCATCTTCGGCAGAATAGAATGCGCCGCCCTGATCGCGCATATCGCGCAGCAGATATTCGGCGATATCACGTGCCGTGGCGGCGAAACTGGCGTTGCCGGTGGCCTGCCAGCCCTCCGTATAGGCCATCATCAGCATGGCCTGATCGTAGAGCATCTTCTCAAAGTGGGGCAGCAGCCAGTTGGCATCGGTGGAATAGCGGTGAAAGCCGCCGCCCAGCTGATCGTGAATGCCGCCGCGCTGCATGGCGATCAATGTATTCTCCACCATGGTAATCGCTTCCGGCTGCTGTTTCAGCGTTCCGTAGCGCAGCAGAAACAGCAGCCGCTGCGCCGTCGGGAATTTCGGCGCATCGCCAAAACCGCTGTGGCTGACATCAAAACCCCTGGCCGTCTCCTGCCATGCCGAATCGACCAGGCCGGCATCGAGCGCGCCCGGTGCGGCCATGGCGATGCTGTCGGCGACAGCCGTGCCGATCGATTCGGCGGATTTTTCAATGCGATCCCGATCCTGCCGCCACATCTCGCCAATGCGCTCGGCCAGTTCAATCAGGCCGGGGCGGCCAAAACGGCCATGTTTGGGCAGGTAGGTGGCAGCATAGAACGGCTTTTTATCCGGTGTTAGCAACAGATTCAGCGGCCAGCCGCCGGAACCGTTGATCATCTGAGCGGCATGCATATAGACCGCATCGATATCGGGGCGCTCCTCGCGATCCACCTTAATGGCGATGAAATAGCGGTTGAGCACCTCGGCCACGGCCGTATCCTCGAATGATTCATGCTCCATCACATGGCACCAGTGACAGGTGGAGTAGCCGATAGAGAGGAAGATCGGCTTATCCTGCAAGCGGGCCAGCGCGAACGCCTCCTCACCCCATGGTCGCCAGTTAACCGGATTATGGGCATGCTGTTGCAGATATGGGCTCGATTCGTGAATCAGGGCATTGGTGTATTCATGTTTGGCGTGCTTCAATTGCGGCGCGCTTTGCTCGGTCATCGACATCTCCTTGCACCACGCCGGCCGACATAGCGCGATAAAAACCAGTAATCCGGCCAGCAGATATGCTGGCGTTTTTTTTGTAATGTTGGAACTCTTGAATAACAAATTATTGCCTTTCAATTCGTGTTCATTTGTGTCATTCGTGGTTAAGCTTATTTGAGTAGCTTGCTCTCAAGGGTATCTTTGCGCACAGCGAATGACAGCGCTTCGCCAGGTTCATCGCCAAGCGTAATCACCGAATGCCATACGCAGCTTTCCAGATCACGCTGCGGCATCAGCAGTACATCGCCGGCCTGCAGGATAAAGCCGTAGCCCTGTTCAATGAGCCGGCCGGTAAAGCCGGCTGAACGATCCATGATCGCCTCGACCAGTTCATGGTCGAATTCATCCATATAATCGGACAGGGCGCGGCGATCCGCGATCAGTTGACGCAGACGACTGCGCGCTTCGCGATCCGGCAGCAGCCGTTCAATTTCGTCGCTGTTTCTGGCATCACGAACGAAATCGATCAATGCATCGATCAGCGCCTGCTTGCCCAGCGCCAGCCAGAAGGTGCTGCCGCTAAGCTGGCCGTAGACCACGCCATTGTGACCGCGTTCGACATCGTGATGCATCTGGGCGCCGCCATTGGGCGCATTGAAATAGACAATGCGCTCGACAAATGCCGGCGCGCCGTTCAGCACCGGCGCCAGCATATCGGCGATGAGGCTGTTCTCGGTAATCGCCGCCGATTCTGGAAAAATGGCATCGCATAAACGGCCGGCCCAGAGCTGACGCGCCGGATCGGCGGCGACATCTTCGAGGCACTCCATGCCAAAGGAGAAACGGTAACGCAACGATGCATCGGCTTCGATAAACGAGAGCCACGAGGCCTTGCACCAGAGCTCTTCAGCCACACAGGTGGTTTCCCCGTTGTCATCTGCTTCCGCATCGAAATAGACCTTTTCAATGGCCTGCTCGTCATGTTCCTCAAACGAAGAAGCCACCAGTGGAAAGTGTGCGGACAAACGCTCCCGGTATGGCGACTGCTCCAGCACGGGGGAGATTTCCGCCCGCTCCAGCGTCGCCTCCATCAGGTGGCGGGATTGTCGGATATCGGCTTGCCATGGCGCCAGATCGAGTATGCCGGGTAATTTGATCGCCGTATCCGCCTGCCAACAAGTCGCCACGGTGGCGGCATCCGGCATTCTCGGATGGTGCAATGCCGCGACTGCGCCAAGTTCATAGCCGCGACGTAGCAACGGCAGCGCATCGTCCGCCGGGTTGGCAGTATGGCGTATCACTGGTGGGGCGCCACTAGCGCGGGCCGGCTTTCAGCAGCGCCGGGGAAGCCTCATCTTCAAACTGGGCGAAGGCTTCCTTGAACCGTTTGGCCAGCGATGTCGCCGATTTGAGATAGGCCGCATGATCGCTCCAGGTGGCGATCGGATCGAGCGTTTCCGGCATTTTCAGCCCGAAAATCGGATGGGTTTGAAAGGTGGCATGGTTCAGTTTACCGCTCAGGGCAGCAGAGAGCAGCGTGCGGGTCAAATCAATATCCATGCGTTCACCGACGCCGTATCCGCCGCCATTCCAGCCTGTGTTAAGCAGCCAGCAATTCACATTGCCCTGGCGAATTTTTTCTCCCAGCATATTGGCATAAACACAGGGGTGCCGGGCCATGAACGGCGCGCCGAAACAGGGGCTGAAAGTCGCCTGCGGCTCGCTGACACCGGTTTCGGTGCCGGGAATCTTGGCGGTATAGCCGATCAGGAAATAGTACATCGCCTGCTCCGGCGTCAGCCTGGAAATGGCCGGCAAGACGCCGAAGGCGTCGGCGGTGAGCATGATAATATTCCGCGGCGGGCCGCCAACGCCGGGATAAATTGCATTCTCAATGGCCTGAATCGGATAGGCGGCGCGCGTATTCGGCGTCAAGGTGATATCATCGAAATCAACACGGCGCGTGGCGATATCCAGGCCGACATTCTCCAGAATAGTGCCGAAACGCTTGGTGGCTTCGAAAATCATCGGCTCCTTTTCGGCCGACAGATGTTCCACTTTGGCGTAACAGCCGCCCTCAAAGTTGAAAACGTGATGAGTGCTCCAGCCATGTTCGTCATCGCCGATCAGTTTACGCTCAGGATCGGATGAGAGCGTGGTCTTGCCGGTGCCCGACAAGCCGAAAAAGATCGCTACGTCATCCGGATCGTCGCCCATATTGGCTGAGGCATGCATCGGCAACACATCCTCCTCCGGCAACAGATAGTTCATGATGGTGAAGATCGATTTCTTGATCTCGCCTGCATAGGCGGTGCCGCCAATGAGCGCCAGGCGGCGACCCATATGCAGAATCACAAAGGCTTCGGAATGGGTGCCATCCATGCTCGGCATGGCATGGAAGTGAGGCACATGGATCACCGTGAAATCCGGCTCCCCAACCGCCAGCTCCCGACCAAGATCGACCGGGCGCACGAACATGGTGCGCGCAAACAGCGCATGCCAGGCATCCTGCGTGATGACGCGCACCGGTTTTTCATAATCGCTGTCTGCGCCAACCAGACAGTCCTCAACATAGACCTGTTTGCCTTCCATATAGTGGCGCACCCGCGTAAGCAACTCATCAAAGCGCTCTTCGGGCATGGCGCGATTGAACTCGCCCCACCACACCTTGTCATGGCTGGACGACTCATCGACGATAAACTTGTCTTTGACCGCCCGTCCGGTGAAATGGCCGGTGCGAACCACCAGCGCGCCACGGTGAGCCAGATGCCCTTCACGATTATGAATGGCATGTTCGTACAGGCTCGGCGAGGGCAGGTTCCAGAAAATAGATTCCAGATTTTTCAGCCCGAGATGACCGGTCGCCAGTTCCTCGGTAATTTGTTGCATCATGTAAGGCATCGTGTTTGTCCTCTCATGTTCTATACGGCATCACTTTCGGTGGCTGAGACTACTTCAAGCGGAGTCGGCAAGTCCATGCGCGTCAGAGAGGAAGGCGCCTCACGCGCCCCTGCGTTGGCGCACGGCTTCGGCCAGCGTATGCAGCAGAGCTTCCGAATCTTCCCAACCCAGGCAGGCATCGGTGATGCTGATGCCGAATGCCGGCTGTTCGCCCGGCGTCACATCCTGACGCCCTTCGTGCAGATGCGATTCAATCATCACACCGGCGATACAGCGGTTGCCGGCGGCAATCTGTCCGGCCAGATCCTCGCCCACGTCGATCTGTCGCTTAAACTGCTTGCTGCTATTGGCATGGCTGCAATCAACCATCAAATAGCAGGGCAGGCCGGCTGCTTCCAGATCGGCGCTGGCGCTGGCGACACTGGCGGCATCGTAGTTCGGTTGTTTGCCGCCGCGCAGGATAATATGGCAATCCTCATTGCCGGAGGTGGAGAAAATAGCCGATTTCCCCTCCTTGGTCAGCGACAGGAACACGTGCGGATGACGGGCTGCATGCAGCGCATCAATGGCGATCTTGAAGCCGCCGTCGGTGCCGTTTTTAAAACCGACCGGGCACGACAGGCCGCTGGCCAGTTCGCGATGCCCCTGCGATTCGGTCGTGCGCGCGCCGATCGCGCCCCAGCTGACCAGGTCGGCGATATATTGCGGCGTAATCAGATCCAGAAACTCGGTGCCGGCCGGCACGCCTATCTCATTCACATCCAGCAGCAGCTTGCGCGCCAGCCGGATGCCCTTGTTGATCTCAAAACTCTCATCGAGATTGGGGTCGTTAATCAGCCCTTTCCAGCCCACCGTGGTACGCGGCTTCTCAAAATAGACGCGCATCACAATCAGCAGATCATTGCCCAGCTCTTCACGCATCCTCTGGATATGGCGGGCATACTCCAGCCCGGCCTCGGGGTTGTGAATCGAACAGGGGCCGATCACCACCAGCAGGCGATCATCCTCCCCCTGCAGAATTTCATGGATGGCATTGCGGGTGTCATGGGTGGTGCGAGCGGCTGTTTCAGAGATCGGGTGTTCGGCATGCACCTGTTCCGGCGCAGCAATTTCACTCATGCCGCTGATGCGAATATCGTCAGTAATATATTTCATTGCCATGGTTTGCTAAAGCCTTCCTGCCTCTCTTTTCCAGCCGGCTACCGCCAGCGGCGGCGCAGTATCGCAGAAAACGCATCAAACTGGTAACTTTTCAGCGCCCGGTTATTTATACGGCGCGAAAATTACGCCAGATTCACTGCCAGCAGCGCATGCTCGGCCGCCGCAACGGGCAGCGGAATCCGGACCTGGTGACCGCTGCCGGGCGCCACATCCATGGCATGGCCGTGGCGGGAGTCGTAGATGGATTCGATGGTGAAGGTGGTATTGCCGCCCGGATTGATCAGCTCGACCGAATCGCCGACGGCAAATTTATTTTTCACCACCACCTCGGCCAGGCCGCTCTCTCTGTCATACCCCGCCACTTCACCGACAAAGCGCTGGGCGTCAAAGGTGGAGTTGCCGACTTCATAGTTCTGCGCCGCCGAGGCGCGTTTACGGGTGTAAAACCCGTCGGTGTAGCCGCGGCTGGCCAGCGCATCGAGCTGGAACATCAGCCGTTCGTCGAACGGCTTGCCGGCCAGCGCATCATCAATCGCCTGGCGGTAAGTCTGAGTGGTGCGGGCGACATAATAGTGCGATTTGGTGCGCCCTTCGATTTTCAGCGAATCCACGCCGATCTCCACCAGTCGCGCCACATGCTGCACGGCCCGCAGATCTTTGGAGTTCATGATGTAGGTGCCGTGTTCATCTTCAAAGATCGGCATCTGCTCATCCGGACGGTTCGGCTCGGTCAGCGTATAGACCTGATCGGCCAGCGCATGGCGTTCCAGCTGACCCGTTTCAGCGAAAGGTTGTGCATTCATGCCGTTCAGCACAGCGCTTGAAATGCCCTTGGTAGGGACAGCCTGAATGGGCGCAATGTCTCCGGAAATATCCTCAGCGGCCTGTTCCATGCCGTATTCCCAGCGGCAGGCGTTGGTGCAGGTGCCCTGATTGGCGTCGCGATGGTTGAAATAACCGGAGAGCAGGCAACGCCCGGAATAGGCGATGCAGAGCGCTCCGTGCACAAACACTTCAATCTCCATATCCGGACACTGCTGACGAATCTCGGCCACCTCATCGAGCGAGAGTTCGCGCGACAGGATGATTCGCTTCACCCCGACCGACTGCCAGAATTTTACCGCCGCCCAGTTCATCGTATTGGCCTGCACCGAGAGGTGAATCGGCATCTCCGGCCAGCGTTCGCGCACCATCATAATCAGGCCGGGATCGGCCATAATCAGCGCATCCGGCCCCATCTCAATCACCGGCTGCATATGTTCGAGATAGCGTTTGAGTTTGTTGTTGTGCGGCAACAAATTGCTGGCGACAAAGAATTTACGCCCCAGCGCATGCGCTTCATCAATGCCCGCTTTCAGATTCTCCAGCTGAAAATCGTTATTGCGCACACGCAACGAATAACGCGGCTGGCCGGCATACACGGCATCGGCCCCGTAGGCGAATGCATATCGCATATTTTTAATCGTGCCGGCCGGGGCCAGCAGTTCGATGCTTCTGTTGTGCATGAAATCACCCTTGAACCTGTTCAACTTGCTATCTCAGACGACATGCCTTGCCTGCGCCCGAAACCCCGAAGTGTAAAGCAAGACCGCGTAAGTGCACATCTCCTGTCGCCTTCAGCTTAACTAATGGGCTGCAAGGGCGCTTCGCAGTGCGCCCGTGAGTTCACGGTTTACTGCTTTCGCTTGATCAAGGCGTCTAATGTGGCTTTATTGCTAAACAAGTAAGTTTATAAAGTTTTCTGCTTTTCCACCTGTTCGCGTACCAGCGCCAGGTGCAGGCGCAGGTGATAGAGTTCCTGCGCATAGGAAAGCGGCACCTGCACCCTGCTGATTTCCGTTTCGATGCGACCAATATCATCCAGCAGCGCCGGGCTGAATCCGTCATCCAGCAGCGCCCCGTCAATCATACCGAGCTCCTTATACCAGCGATAAATGCGCGAGCGGATGCGCCAGCGATAGAGGGGCGGCAGCACTTTGAACAGCGGCAACAGCAGTGCAATAAAGGGCAACAGCATCACCTTCAGGCGGTCGATCATGGTGGCAGCCCAGAACGGCAGGAAGCGTTGCAGAAACGGCGGCCCCGATTTGTAGTAATGGGCGGCGGTTTCGCTCAGCGCCAGGCCGGTGCTGCGGGGTGCGGGAAATGTGCCGGCGGCGGCAAACAGGTTTCCGTCGTGATGAATGGCGCTGGCGGCCTGCATGATTAAACCCTGCAGGGCCGGATGCAGATTTTTTTGGATCACCAGCGTGGCGGCGCTGGACAACAATGTTGTATCGTGCGACGGAATATTGGTGGCGAGATTCAGCGCCCCTTGCGGCAGCAGCACCGATGACAAGGCATCCATACGCCGCGTATAGGCGTCGCTGCGCGAGATGCTCATCAGGCGGGCGGCGTCATTACGCTGCAAC
>JALUYG010000223.1 GCA_027013105.1 Mariprofundus sp. | reverse complement strand
ATATCGATGTTAAGGATGGGCAGCTGTTGATCCGTGATGCGAACAAGGCGGTGCAGGAGCTTGATCAACAGGGGGTTTATACCTACTGCATCAATCTCGATCCGCAGGCGGACGAGTATGTCGCCGATATTTTTGCCAATCGCTACACGGTGATCGATCGCATCGAGCGGCTGCCCGAAAAGCTGCCGGAGCTGTTCCTGAAACTGACAAAATAGGGCGTCGGAATCGGGTGCGGGGGCGGATGCGATATAGGCTGGTGCAGCCAGAATCATTCTGCTACTGTCCCGCCCCGTCATGAATAAAAATACCCGATTTGTTTTTGTTACCGGCGGCGTGGTTTCGTCGCTGGGAAAAGGCATTGCTGCGGCAAGCCTGGCAGCGCTGTTTGAGGCGCGCGGACTGCGCGTCACCATGCAGAAGCTGGATCCTTATATCAATGTCGATCCCGGCACCATGAGCCCGTATCAGCATGGCGAGGTGTTTGTCACCGACGACGGCGCCGAGACCGATCTCGATCTGGGCCACTATGAGCGCTTTACCCACGCCAATATGTCCAAACGCTCCAATTATACCACCGGCCGGATTTACGAGTCGGTGATTCGTCGCGAGCGGCGCGGCGATTATCTCGGCGCCACGGTGCAGGTGATTCCGCATATCACCGACGCCATTAAAAACGCCGTGTTGTCGCTGCGCTCTGAAGATGTGGATATCGCGCTGGTGGAGATCGGCGGCACGGTGGGCGATATCGAGTCGCAACCGTTTCTGGAAGCGATTCGTCAACTCCGCTTTGATCTGGGCAGGAAAAATACAGCCTATATTCATCTGACGCTGGTGCCCTATATCGCTTCGGCCGGAGAGATGAAGTCCAAGCCGACGCAGCATTCGGTGAAAATCCTGCGCGAAATCGGCATCCAGCCGGATGTGCTGTTGTGCCGCTCCGATCATCCTATCCCCAAGAGTCAGAAAGATAAAATCGCCCTGTTCTGCAATGTGGATCGCGATTCGGTGATCGATGCGCCGGATGTCGATACCATTTACGGCGTGCCGCTGAGCCTGCGTGAAGGCGGCCTGGGCTCTGTGGTGCTGAACCATTTCGGCATGGATGATCCGGAGCCGGACCTGTCGGTGTGGCAGGATATCTGCCGCAAAATCCGTGAACCGGAAGAGCAGGTCACCATCGCCATGGTCGGCAAGTATGTTGAGCTGACCGATGCCTATAAATCGGTGAATGAATCGCTGTTTCATGGCGGCATGGCGCACGGCGTGCGCGTGCATATCGAATATATCGATGCCGAATCGCTGGAGAAAACCGGCACGGACTGCCTTGCATCGGTGGATGGTATTCTGGTGCCGGGCGGTTTTGGTCAGCGCGGCACGGAAGGTAAAATGCTGGCCATTCGCTACGCCCGAGAAAACGGGGTGCCGTATCTCGGCATCTGCCTCGGCATGCAGTTGGCCGTGGTGGAGTTCGCCCGCCATGTGGCCGGGCTGGAAGGCGCCATCAGTTCCGAATTTGACGAACGCGCTGAACATCCCGTGATCGCGCTGATGACCGAGTGGGAGCAGGAAGGCGCGCGCGTGCAGCGCTCATCCGATTCCGATCTCGGCGGCACGATGCGACTCGGCGGTTATCCGTGTCGGGTGATTGAAGGCACGCGAACCTTCGCCGCCTATGGTCAGTCCGAGATTCGCGAGCGTCACCGTCATCGTTATGAGTTCAACAACAGCTACCGCGAACAGCTGGAAGCGGCCGGCCTGGTTGTTGCCGGCACGTTGCCGGACGACTCGCTGGTTGAGATTGTTGAGGTGAAGGATCATCCGTGGTTTGTCGCCTGTCAGTTTCATCCGGAGTTCCTCTCTCGCCCCTATGCGCCGCATCCGCTGTTCGCGGCCTTTGTCAGCGCCGCTAAAGCTCAGGCATCCTTGTGAAGCAACAGGCGGTCTCCGTTGGCGGTATTCGCATTGCCAATGATCAGCCGTTGGTTTTGCTGGCCGGCCCGTGTGTGATCGAAGGTGAA
>JALUYG010000222.1 GCA_027013105.1 Mariprofundus sp. | reverse complement strand
GCATCTCACTAAGCCTCATTAAATAGGAGCTCTTGCCCACGCCTGCCGGACCATTCAGCAACAGATTGACACCGAAAGAGAGCGTTGGCCTCTCCTGCACCGAAGCCACAACCATCTGCCGGCGCAGATAAGCCGTCACAGTTTGAAAGTGTGGATAACAGCGATCCATTTCATCCATGATTGCCGTATAATTTTCAGGCAGTGGCCTGGCTGTAATACTGTCATGGTGCGCTATCATCTGCTTCAGGGTTTTACGCTCACCGGCATGGTCTTGACTATCCGGCACACGATTGAGTCTCTGCCTGACAAGATCCACATCATACAAATGGCAGCTCTGTTCTTTTGCTTGATTCGCTGTGTGATTCATCGTTTTTTCCTCCTTCTTGCTCTGCTTCCCATTCATTTCCTCGATTGCGCTGCGCATCATCTGCTCCCCTACCACCTGTTGGATGGCAGCATCCAGATTCCCGAGTTCTTGATTGATAAGTGCGTGAATACCTCTTGCCAGCCGGGCGCGCACTGGTATCGGCAACCTCCTGATCGCTGCATCAGGATCATGTCTTGCTTTGGGGTTATCAGCGGAACATCGTGGGTATTCCTTGCCTTCCGATGTGGACGGCGCATGTCGCAGCGGCAAGGTGAGAATCTTGTTGTCAGTCATCATCAGCCTCCTTGAAATCAGGCAGTGGACAGGTGTGAAATGTCAGACATTCCAACACAGAGCAGGCGCAATCAGCCTGCTAATGATGTTACTTCAATGGGTGAATCGGCTCAGTTGCCGGGCAGCAAACGATCCATACGCTCCCGAAAACGGAATCCGTCAGCTGTGACGCATACCTGCAGCACAGCGATGCAATGGTGTGTGTGGTTATTCTTCATACTGCGCTCCTTTTGCTCAGTTCAACCGGCTCGTATCGAGAACCCCAACCTCGCTTCTCCACGGCTCTGATATTATGCTCCCGTTTCAAATCAAGCAGATATGGCATTAACCGCAACAGCTCCCTGTCGCCCGATTCACCAAGATAGCGCTTGATGCGAACAAGATTCCCGTAGTTCCGCTCCAGTACTGAAGGGGTGTCATCCACCATGATCGTCTGCTCCAGTGAAAACCCGTGCCGCTTGATTTTGGCCAGTGCTTTCACCCAGTGATAACCGGGACCAAAATCGTACATGCCCACGCGATCCCTAACCTGAGTGCAGCGTTCCCGCGTCCAGATAAACTCGAATGGATAATCCGCATCGCAGATATGTTGCAAACAAAACTGAGCATGCTCCGGCGTAGCCGTAGTCCAGATCGCCACCCAAAAATGGTTGCGGCAGAACTCCATAAACGATTCAACATGCGGGCGCTTGTAAAGGAAGCACCATGGCGCAACCTGATCCGGGGCGCGATTAAGCCGGCACTCCGTGCCATGAATCAGAGTTTCATCAATATCAAGAATCAGCAACTTATCCTTACTCACTGTGTCCTCCAGGGATCCCTCAATTGACCGGAATATGATGCCGGTTCGGCATCTGTTTCAGACAATAATCAAGTGTCCGGGCAATCGGCCTTGAAACTGTTTCGCAGGCAAACCGCACCTGCAAAAACTCACAATATCAACAGAAATGGGTGGTGTTACGCGTAGTGTCTAGATCAGATGACGATCCATTCGGCTTCTGAAACGAAACACGACTGGATCAGAGATACTCAGAGAGGGCGCACAGCAATCATGTTCAAGATACGTATTCATACTGGCTCCCTGGAGAATGATGTTTCAACCACACTAACTCAGAAAGAGTCGACAGTTGACAAAGTATGCGAACTATAGTAAGCGCTGCATGTTTGTCAAGTTTTCGTGAGTATTATAAATAGGATGTAACAAAGCAGAATTGGATTTGAAGCCTGAAACATGCGCCCATCAGGCGTTATTGCTGGCGCTCCCCTGCCGATATTCCTGAAGGTATGGTTAATAACGAGTCGGGTTGGGGACGCCAAACAAATGACCGAAATTTTAAGGAGTTGCAGAGATGCAGATCCTTTTCCTTG
>JALUYG010000221.1 GCA_027013105.1 Mariprofundus sp. | reverse complement strand
GCCTGTTCAACAGATCCCACAAATACACTGGCGGCCACAAAACCGCCTATTGTACATTTCATCATCAATAATCTTATGTTTAACATGATATTCTCCCTTTGGTTTGCCTCTTGGTATATTTTTACTTATCCGATAGATACCAATACCAACTTGCCATATACTGACCCACTACAGCAACCTGCATATCCCCAGAATTGGGTATGAAAATGCCTTTTACGCGCCAGCTAAAACCTGCTCCACAGGCGTCCATTCCAGTTGTTCTTACCGATAATCACCTTTGCGCCCGAATGAATCGGTACGCCGCCGGGCTGAAGATTCAGGCAAACAATAAAATCGCCCGATTTTGAGCGGTGCATGGAAAATCCATTGATTCCCGAACTATAGGGATGCGGCGCGCCGATAATCAGCATCGCATCCGATGGCACGATATAAAAATAATCAGACGCTTCGAGGGCATGATACACTTCACCCGGCCTCACATCGCCATGCACACTCAGTTTGATATCTGTTTTGACGAAATGCACGACTTGTCCCAGATAGTGCAGGTTGTGAACAAGGGATTTACTCCACTTTTTATCCGCCGGGGTCATTTCATACGCATGATAGGGTTCTGATAAATCAACCTCGAAAGGCGTGGAGCCACTGGCATCATCACCTGAGTATGCGGAAATAGTGCAACAACACACTGCAACCACCAGCAACAAAAACTGATTTTTCATTCGCAAACGCGTGAAATCACATTGCAATTGGAATCCCGGTAATAGGTACATCCACCGGATTGGTAGACTGCAGAACAGCCTCCTGGCACGAAACCCTGACCGGGATCATCAGCCATGAGATTCCAGGACCACCAAAGCATAAATACAGTAACAACCCATCGCACCGGAGTAGAAAAATGATCCCCTTTCCACATGCAGTACAAACCAACAGGAAAAACGACGATCAACAGGCCAATAACGGCAGCCCGGTTACTGATGCCTTTCCCCCATACTTCGCCGATATTCATCGCACCACCAGCATGCTAATCGACTTTCCTGTAACGAGTAACGCTTCCATCGGGAAAAGTCAGCGCCAGATATGGCGAACCATCATAAGTAAACCTTTCGAAAGTTGCTGTTCCTTTCGTGCCATCATCCCAACGAAAAAACAGTTTATTCCCCTTACTGCTCCAATGTCCGTAGTCTGGCGAGTTGTCATCGCCGTTATGAATCGCAACGCTGGCATCGCCGGCGAGCGCTGCATTGGATCCATAGGAAAGCGTACCATCTGCTCCAAAAGCCCAATTCGTATGACTCTCAACATACATGCCGCTATACATATGATTCGATCTGTACATCCACACCCCGACCACTTCCCGTGCATGAGCCCCTGCCGCCTTCCGTTTTGCTCTGTGTGTTGACCTTGCAGACATTGAATGCCTCGGCTGCCCTGCTTGATTCGATGCAAAAGAAATTTTAACTGTGTTGCCCATATCCAAAATAGCTTTTTTATAGGCTGGCATGGTCTTGGTCGGCGCGATTGCAGTCATCATCAAACCCGTGTCATTTTTGGCCATCAGTACAAGGACAAAAGCCTTGAGTTCATCCTCGTATTGGATATTGAAATCGTTATATGCGACAGCACCATGCTGCACAGTCGCCTTGCCTGTCGGAATCATATTCAGCCCATCAATCACAGCATGATGACTCAGCTCGGCAGCAACTGCCTTAAAATCCCCCTCAGCCAACCGAACAGTGAGTGAACCGCCTCTGTTATTGGAGCCTATATACGGGCGAACACCAATCCGCATTTCATATTCCGGATGCTCTCTGGATACGTAGCCCTCCGCAGCCTTCGGCAAAACATACGATACGCCTCTATCCGGATATTCAACCTTGCTGCCGCCCCGATAAACATCACCAGCTTCCGGCGCCCCTGCATTGGCGACAGAAGAAAACAAGGCAAAAGATAGCAACAGAGCAAACTGAAAAACACTCATGCCATATTTGGTTTCCATCATCTCCCCTTTTTTATATCCAATAAATCCCGATTACCTACTCACTGAA
>JALUYG010000220.1 GCA_027013105.1 Mariprofundus sp. | reverse complement strand
GCCCAGACGGCAAAGCTTAGCAGGTCGCGTATGGGCAACAGCAACAGATCGAGCCACGGCGACGATCCGGAGCTATGCGGCGAAATTCTATGCATGACGGCGCGCAGTATGAGGGCAGTGGCAGGCATGGCCCAGGCCCACGGCTGGGCGTGCGCCAGTGCGGCCGCCATCAGGGTGGCCGGCAGGGAGTGCGTAATGCAGGAAAAGGCGTGGCCGGCCGGTTGAAGCATGCGCACGGTGCGCATCCAGCGCAGTTCGTGCTGCCATAGTGAGGCGAATGACGGTTCATGCACGGTGGTTTCAACCAGATAATCGGACAGCACGGTGTCGAGTCCGTGATCGCGCAGCAGCTTGGCCAGCATATAGTCGTCGGCCAGCTGATCGGCCAGCGCCTTGAAACCGCCGATGCGCTCAAGCGACTGGCGGCGCAGCGCCAGCGTTGCGCCGAAACCGAAATCATTCAAGCCGAGCAAACGACCAGTCAGCACTGAAGGCAGAAACCAATCATTGATATGCAGCGCGCCGAGTCTCGACCAGATATTGGCGCCCGGCAGGCCACGGTAGAGGCAGGTGACCACGCCGGTATTCGGTTGCGCCAGATCTGCTGCCAGATGGCGCAGATAATCTTTGCCGACGCGAATATCGCTGTCAGAAATGGCCAGGTATTCGCTGGTTACGTGCGGCTCCATCTGCATCAGGTTGGCCACCTTGAAATTGCCGCAATGAACAGGGTGGTCGCAGACAATCCGGATATCCAGATGGGGGAATTCGCATTGTAGTGTGCGCGCCACATCCAGAGCCGGATCGTCTGCCGAGCGGCTGCCGAAGATAATCTGAAATTCGGGGTAATCCTGTGTGCAGAAGGAGCGCAGGTTGTCGTACAGATCCGCTTCCATGCCGCATAACGGCTTGAGAATGGTGATCGGCGGCATGGCGACGGCTGCAGTCGTGCGCCGCTTAAGCCATGCCCGCGTGGCCCATGCGCAGGCGGCCAGATAGAGCAGGGCGGTTGCGCCCAGAATAAGGCCGCTCCATGTGAACAGAGTGGTTGTCATGGTTCGATATTTGCCAGGCTGCTGCTGCAACCATCGCTGCCGCCCGCCAGCGAGGCTTCATCCCGAAGGCCTGCGGGCCTGGTCAGATTTCTGTACTGCGCCAGCGCCCAGAGCGGGAAGTATTTGCAATAGCCGTGGTATTTCAGATAAAACACGCGCGGAAAACCGGGTGCGGTAAAGGCGTCATCGCGCCATAAGCCATTCTGCTGCTGGCGGGCCATCAGATATTGCGCCCCGCGCCGCACTGCTGCCGATCCGGCTTCGCCGGCGGCCATCAGGGCCAGCATGGCCCAGGCGGTCTGAAACGCCGTACTGATCTGACCGCGACCGGCCAGTTCAGGCTGTTCGTAGCTGTCGTTGCTTTCGCCCCAGCCGCCATCGGGCTGCTGGACGCTTTTTAACCACGCCACGGCGCGTTGAATCATGGGCTCTTCCGGGCGGATGCCCGCCCGCATCAGGCCGGTCAGCACCGACCATGTGCCATAGATGTAGTTGGTGCCCCAGCGGCCGAACCAGGCGCCGTTCTCCTCCTGCTCGCTGCGCAGAAAGTTCAGGCAGGCATCCAGATGCGGTCGGTATTTCTCCTCGCCATGCACCAGATATCCCAGCACCACGGCCAGCCGCCCGCTGACATCGCTGGTCGGCGGGTCGAGCAGCGCGCCGTGATCGGCGAAGGGGATATGGTTGAGCCAGGCGTGGTTATTGTCGGCGTCAAAAGCGGCAAAACCGCCGTTTTTCGACTGCATGCCGCAGGCCCAGTCCATGGCGCGGCGGAGAGGCTCGTCAAAACAGAGGTCGTCGGCGCGAATCAGCGCCCACGCCACCATGCCGGTGTCATCCATATCGGGGTAGAAGCTGTTATTGAACTGGAAAGCCCAGCCGCCGCCGGGAAGATCGGGTCGGCTTTCTCTCCAGTCGCCCGGCTGTTCCTGCAGCTGTTGTTGCACCAGCCAGTCGAGTCCGCGAACGGCTGCTTTCACGGCTGCTTCTGATCCCGT
>JALUYG010000219.1 GCA_027013105.1 Mariprofundus sp. | reverse complement strand
TTCCCGGAAATGGTGATTCTGCGCAAGGTTCTGAAGCCACGCCTGATTGCCACGTTTGTCGGGGTGGTAGCCAGCGGCATCTTGACGGTGGGGCTGGTATTTAATCTGGTTTTATAACACATAAGGAGAAGAATATGAAAAACATCAAAGTATTGGGTACAGGTTGTGCCAGTTGTAAAACAACAGTGGAGATGATCCACCGACTGGCTGAAGAGAAGGGCGTGACGATTGAACTGGAGAAGGTGGAGGATCTGCAGCAGATCATGGCCTATGGCGTGATGTCCACTCCGGCTGTGGTGCTCGATGGCAAGGTGGTGCATGCCGGAGGCATTCCAACGTATGAAAAAGTGGAACAGTGGCTGGCTGCCGCATAAACATGCGTCTGTATCGGCATTGGTTCTTGTTGCATTTGGTTTCACTCAATGCTGATCAGGAAGCTACTTTAAATGGTATGCAGGTAGAAAGAAGCAATCAGAGGAATTCCATGTCATTACCAGAAGAGAGAATGAACAGGGTAGTTTATTGCAAGCCAGCGACGTGCGCCACAGGCTTGCATCAGTTGAACAGTGGGAGGGAATATGCGTAGCAAACAGAGAATTGATTATTTTGTTTCATTCACGGGGTTAGCGCTTGGCCTGCTCTGCATGGCGGCAGGGGCGCATGCAGACGGACTGGGCGATCTGCTGCACCAGGTGGAAAAACGCGCCCCGCAACTGCATGCGGCATCGGCACAGGCCAACGCTTCAACAGCAGCTGTCCGGGTGGCCAAGAGTCAGTATTGGGGTCATGGCGAAGTGTTCGGGCAGAGCACCCATTACAATAGTGACAGGCTGGTTAATCCGATCGCTTTTCCGCCGACGCTATCCCGTGCCCTGTTTGATAAAAACACGTATGGATTCGGCGCAAGATATACCTTGCCGGTGGATATTGACGGACGCATTGCCGCCAGAGTACATGCTCAGGAGCACCTGAGTCAGGCGGCGCATCAAAGCACCGCGCAGACCCGACTGTCACTGTTTGCACAGACGGTTGCGTTATACCGTGGTTTGCAGCGTCTGGAAGGGGTGAAGCAGGCGCACCTTGCGCATCTGAAGGCGCTGCAGGGGCATCAGAAAGTAACTGCAACATCGGTGAGGGTAGGCCGTGTTGCGGCTGTGGAATTGCTGCGTATCGAAGCGGAAATCAAATCGGTGGTAGGACTATTGGCCGGATTGACCGGCGATGAGGCGCGTCTGCGCGCCAATCTGGCGGCGTTATTAAATCAACAGCGTTTTAGCGATTCGGTAGCGGTGCCGAAATCTCCGCCATCAGCACTGGCATCCGATGCGAGCGCAGCGGAACAAGCATCTGACGGGCTGAAAAACCGTCCTGATCTGATGGCGGCACAGAGCATTACCCGTGCGGAAAATGAGAATCTGAAAGGTGCAAAGCGCGAATGGCTGCCCAGTCTGTCCGTGCAGGCCGAGGCGTTGCGTAATCAGGGTTATACGGCCAATGGCGACAATACATGGAGTGTGAGCGGCCAAATGACATGGCAATTCTGGGATGGCGGCAGGCGCTTTGCCAATACGGATCGCGCCCGGGCCAATCGCGAAGTGGCCAGAGAGCAGTATCAGAACACGCTGAACCGGGCCAGAGCCGAATTGTTGTCGGCGAAGGCGGCATGGCAGGCGGCTTCACTGCAATATCAGGCAGCGACTGCCGGTTTGAAATCTGCTCGTGCGACCGAACGTATTCAGTCGGACCGTTTCGAGAACGGGCGTATTTCCGCCGCTGATCTGGTGGATGCGGAGGCGGCGCTGGCCCGCGCCCGCGCCGATCAGACCAGCGCGCTGGCCGATTGGTGGCTGGCTGACGATCAACTATATCTGGCTCGCGGCGAAGCGCCGTCGGCTTACCGACAGGAGAAAACAGATGCCATTCAATAAAAGAAAGCTGCTCTTTTTGCTGATTCCTCTCATGGCAGGTGGAACAGCGGCGTTGCTACACTCGCATGTGAAGCATATCGAGCGCAGTCCGGTGATGGACAGCGCGCCATGGGCGTTGAAGACGGCAGTTGTGGGCG
>JALUYG010000218.1 GCA_027013105.1 Mariprofundus sp. | reverse complement strand
GACGATTCCACTGATTCTGGCCGGCCGCGATGTGCTCGGGCAGGCGCAGACCGGCACCGGCAAGACAGCGGCTTTTGCGTTGCCGCTGCTCTCCCGTATCGATTTAAACAAGAAAACGCCGCAGCTGATGGTGCTGGCGCCGACGCGTGAGCTGGCGATTCAGGTGGCGGAAGCATTCAAAACCTATGCCCGTCACTTCAAAGGCTTTCATGTGCTGCCGATTTACGGCGGCCAGAGTTACGATGTGCAGCTGCGCCAGCTCAAACGCGGCGTGCATGTCGTGGTCGGTACGCCGGGCCGGGTGATGGATCATATGCGCCGTAAAACGCTCAATTTGAGCAATCTGCAGGCGCTGGTGCTCGATGAGGCCGATGAGATGCTGCGCATGGGTTTTATCGATGATGTGCAGTGGATTCTGGAGCAGACGCCGGATGAGCGTCAGATCGCGCTGTTCTCGGCCACCATGCCGCCGGTGATTCGCAAAATTGCCGAGCAGCATCTGAATCATCCCGAACAGGTGACCATCAAGGTGAAGGAGCAGACGGCGGAAACGATTCGCCAGCGTTACTGGATGGTCAGCGGACGCAACAAGATGGATGCATTGACCCGCATTCTGGAAGCCGAACCTTTTGATGGCGTGATTGTGTTTGTGCGCACCAAAACGGCGACGGAAGAGCTGGCCAACAAGCTCGAAGCGCGCGGTTATGCAGCCACGGCGCTCAACGGCGATATCGCCCAGAAGCAGCGCGAGGCGACGGTGAACCGGCTCAGGAAAGGTCATCTCGATATTCTGGTGGCCACCGATGTGGCGGCGCGCGGGCTCGACGTGCAACGCATTTCGCATGTCATCAACTACGATATTCCGCACGATACCGAATCCTATATTCATCGCATCGGGCGCACCGGCAGGGCAGGGCGCGAAGGTGATGCGATTTTGTTTGTGTCGCCGCGCGAAAAACGCATGCTCTATGCTATTGAGCGGGCCACCAAAAAAAGCATCGAGCCGTTCCAGATGCCCACCACCGATGTGATCAACGATCAACGCATTGCCGAATTCAAGTCGCGCATTACCGATACGCTGGCGTCGGGCGAAGATCTGGAACTGTTCAGCGAGATCGTCGAGCAGTATCGACAGGAACATGATGTGCCGGCCAACGAGATTGCCGCAGCGCTGGCGAAAATGGTGCAGGGCGACAAACCGTTGCTGCTCAAGGATCAGCCGAAGTTGCGAGAAAAAACGCGCTCTGAGCGCAACCCGCATTTTGATGCGCCCGAAGACAAGCGGCGCAGCACGCAAAACCCGTCACGGGGTCAGTATGCCGATGATGATATCCGGCCGCAGCGCACTTCGCGCGGGCCAAAACCGGAGCAGGGCATGCAGCGCTATCGCCTCGAAGTGGGGGAGACGCACGGGGTGAAACCGGGCAATATTGTCGGCGCCATCGCCAATGAGTTGGGGCTGGAGAGCGAATTTATCGGGCGTGTGCAGATTCAGCAGGATTATAGCACGGTCGATCTGCCGGAAGGCATGCCCAAAGCTATTTTTAACGATCTGAAACAGGTGCAGGTGTGCGGTCAGCGGCTCAATGCCTCTGTGGTTGCATCCGGTGAAACGGCACCGGTCCGCAGGCCCAAGAAACGCTTCAAACCCGGCAGCGGCCGCCCCGATCGGCGTGGTCGTCCGACTGGCGGCGACGGCAGAAAACCGCCCAGGCGACGCAAAAAATAGGGCTTTATCTCGATACCAGTGCGTTGGCAAAGTGGTATTTGAATGAACCGGGGAGTGAAGCGTTTGTTCGCTGGATTCAGCAACATAATGATGTGCATATCAGTAGCCTGACAGCCACTGAAATGCGTTGTTTACTGTCCAGAAGAAAACGGATGGGGGATATTTCTTCAGAACTTGAACATTATACAGTTTGATTGATCAACGACCATCCGTGGGTATATGTCCGCCGTGACCCTTTGAGGTGGGTGAATGTGAATCGCTGCGTCGCGGCCATGATCGGTTTGAGGTGAGAAACTGAACCCAGGGCTCGTCCGGACGTTGGTATTCGGCCAGTTGCAGATCCAGCACGCGCAGGTCGGCATCGGAGATGTCATGGCCTGATTGTTGCCGGCGCAGAATATTCGCTTTTAATTGATCGACCGGAATATCCAGCCAGAAAAATTGCATCGGAACGGTGCACGCTTCGGCCAGTTCTCTGCATTGGCGGCGCGAATCGGGATGCAGGAAGGTGGCATCCAGGATGACTGAAAAGCCGGCGTTGATGCAGATTCTGGCTGCATCGAACATGGCTGCATAGGTGCGGATATGCATTTGCTGCCCGTACAGATCCAGTTCGGGAGAGTCGCCGGCGATGCGTTTACGGGTGGCGTCGCTACGGATGATGATGGCGCGCTTGATGCCGCAACCACGCAGCGCCAGATGGCTCTTGCCGCTGCCGGAGAGGCCGCCGATTGCGAATAGCGTCGGCGAATTTCCACGGTCATAGGATGCCGCCCCATAGGATGCAGCCAATTCAAAGTAGCGCTGCGCCTCCTGCCACTGCGGCGCTTGCTGCGCTTCGGGCAGTTCATCGGCCAGCATGCAGGCCACCTTGCCGCGTACGCTGGCCCGATAGAACAGGTAGAGCGGCAACAACTGCAGCCCGGCGTAATCGCCACTCTGTTCCAGATAGCGGGAGAGAAAGCGCATGCCCAGATCGGGGCGGGCATGGGCATCGCAGTCCATCACCAGAAAGGCGATATCGTTCATGGTGTCGATGATGCGGTAGGCGCTGTTGAACTCGATGCAGTCGAACAGGGTGGGGCGGCCGTCGATCAGGGCGATATTTCTGAAGTGGAGGTCGCCGTGGCAGTCGCGAATATGGCGGTCGTGCTGGCGCTGTATCAGATCGGCCTGCTTCTCCTTGAGTTCGCTGCGGCCAAAATCGGCAAGTTTTTGCAGTGTGGCCGGGCTCGCAGCGCGCGGCTGATGCCGGTTTGCGACAGCCAGATTGTCGCGGATATGATCCTCCAGAAGCGCGGCGTGATCGATCTCAGGGTTGCTGCATACTTCCGCACAGGCGTGAAAGCTGGCGACATCGTTTGCCAGCATATCCATCCATGCCGGCTTCAATTCATGGCGCGCCAGTTTCCGGTCCAGCAGGTTGCGCTGATCAAATTGCACCATCTTCAGGCAGTAATCCACGATCACATCCGGCCCGGACAGATTGAATGATTCTCCATGCTGATAGACTGGCAGCACATCGAGATAGAGCGCCGGAGCCAGACGGCGGTTCAACCTTAATTCCTGATTGCAGTAGTAATGGCGCTTTTCCAGCGTGGAAAAATCCATGAAGCCGAAATCCACCGGCTTCTTGAATTTATAAGCCCATGCGCCGGTCAGAAATACCCATGAGGCATGGGTCTGGATCATCTCCAGGTGTTCAACAGGGTGGGGGTAGGTGTCAGGCCGGGAAAAAGCCTGAATATGGGGTGGTGTCTGCAGCGGTTTCACGGTCGGGCTGGCCGCGACCGGCTCAGCCACAGGCCGGAGCCGGTCAGGTGAATCATCAGCCGCGTTCGATAAACAGGCCCCGGTTGATATCGCCGATGCTGACGATGCCGGTCAGCCTGTCGTTATCCACGACCGGAATGCGACGCAGATTTTTTAGCCCCATATAGGAGGCTGCTTTCAATACAGGTGTGTCGGAATTGACCACCATGGGGTTCGGCGTCATCACCTCTTTCACTTTCATGCACATGACGCGCTTATAATTTTCTTCCATATCTTCGAAATCACGGGCGCTTTTGGCATCGTGGATATATTCGCCGAAGTTGGGGTAGAGCGGCAGCATGGTGTCGCGAATGGTGATCACACCGATCAGTTTTCCCTCATCTTCATCATCGACCACCGGCAGCGAACCGCAGCGCCGCATGACCATTTTTTGCGTTGCGACATGCAGGGTATCATCCGAGTGGCAGGTGAGACATCCTCGTGACATTACTTCTGAAACTTTCATGTTTCCTCCCTTTGCGTGGCCTTTGTTGCGCCTGTTTCTCTAGCCGGTGCGACCCAACTCGATTGTCAGTAAAAACCGCACCTTAAGGCGTATCGTAGCATGGGCATGCGTGTTTGTGCAGTGTTGGATGTTAGCAATAAGGCCTTATACAAACCGTTCAGGAAATTTAATCGCGATGGAATGTGTGCTGCTAAGCTGAAAAATGTTTATCTAATTTATCCAGCAATCTTAAGCCTTGATCAATATCGCCACGCGATGCAAGCCTTCTAAATCGTACTTCGCTATCAAACTCTGCAAGTGCCTGGGTTGAAAATTCTTCAACTAATTTATTAACACTTACATGTCTGTATTGCGCAAGTGTTTTTAAACGACTGTGTTTATCGTCGGGTAACCTAATTGTTAAAGTAGCCATATCATTCACCTCTTAGTATTTGTTCAGGTTTCAAAATAGTCAATTCAGGAAAGTTAAGCTCTGAATTTTTTAGATCAGAGATATTGTTGGTAATAATGTGTGTTGCATTCCCAGCCAATGCGAGTTCAATCAAAAAGTTGTCTGCTTCGTCTATTATATTGGGTCGCCATAAGTAATAAATAGGTACCCAATGACAAACGCTATAAAATGCATGAAGCAAATCTTTAATTTCATGCTTACTTAAAGGGCATTTATCTAATATCGTTTTTCGCCGGCTTACATCCTCAAGCTCTTGAAACAGGGCATTACTGATCAATGGTGCATATTCCCGATTCAGACACTTTCTAAGCACTTCTCTACCCGGGCCTTCTTCGCCGATTAAAGCGCTAATCACGACGCTTGTATCAATTACAACAATTTTAGCCATAGTTGGATGATAGCATATACGCCATCATATGCAAGTCGCATACCAAATACTGTCAGCATACCAAATACGGTATTCTGATCGACTATATTTAATCTGATTGTTTATTTAACCCCTCATCAATTACGGTGGGGGTGATAAAAATCAATAATTCATTGCGGTTATTGCTTTTCTGCTTGCGCTTGAACAGGTGGCCGATAATCGGAATATTCATCAGGCCGGGAACGCCATTGATGGTGTCGGAAGTTGTTTGGGTATAGATGCCACCCAGTACAACGGTTTCTCCATTTTTCACCAGCAACTTGGTCAGCACCTTTTTCTTATCAATGGTCGGGTCGCCCCCGGCGACAGGGTTGGCGATGGGCGTATCCTTGTTAACCACCAACTGCATAATAATACGTTTATCGGCAGTGATCTGAGGCGTAACTTTCAATGTCAGTTTGGCGCTCTTAAGCACGCTGGCTGTGGTTGCCACGCCTCCGGCGAAGGTGGTCTGGGAAAAGGGAATCTGCTGATCCTCTTCGATCAGCGCTTCCTGAAGATTGCTGGTAAATACGCGCGGGCTGGAAACCACTTTGATTTGCCCCTCCTGCTCTGCGGCCGATAGTTCCAGATTGAGGTTCAATGCGCCGCTAAGCGTGCCCAGAGAGTAACCAATGGCGCCGCCGGCGCCGGCTCCAACCGCTGCGCCCAAATCAACAACATTGGTGGCAGGCGTTCCGGCAGGGTTTCCGGCGCCTGTAACCTTATGGGTGAAGCGGCCCGTTCCGTTATCTGCGTAGGCGCCGCCCCATTTCACGCCAAGGTCGCGTGAGAATGAGTCCGAGGCTTCTACGATGCGGGCTTCGATCAGCACCTGCTGCGCCGGTTTATCAATGACTGCGATGAGTCGTTTGATATTATTCAGGCGCTCGCGCGTGTCGGTGATGATCATCGTATTGCTGCGTTCATCCAGCATGATGGTGCCGCGTGACGACAGAAGTTTTAATTCACTCGGTGATGTGCCGCCGCTGCCCTGAATGCCCTGAGGTGCGTTGGCGTTGTTTGGGTTGGCTGTGCTGGCGAGCGCCCGGTTGACTGTGCCGCCTTCCAGAATGGTTCTGACATCATTGACCGATGCATAGCCCAGCGTGATAAACTCGGTTTCCAGCGGGGCGACATCTTCAGCGCTCTTTTTCGCTTCTTTCCTGGAATCGGCATCCGCTTTGAGCACATCCAGTGGCGCAATGCGCATGACATTGCCATTCTTCTCCTTGCCCAACCCTTTGGCCGCGAGAATCAGATCAAGGGCCTGATCCCATGGCACGTCCACCAGCCGCATGGTCAGCACTCCTTTGACATCATCGGACATGATGATGTTTACATCGCTCATCTCGGCAATCAGCTTCAGGGCGTTGCGGATATCGATATCCTTGTAGTTAAAAGTGACTTTCTGGCCGGTGTACACCTTCTCCTGCTTGACCACTTTGTCGTCAATTCGCGCTGCAGCCACCATATCCACCGGTTTCATGGTGACTGTCAGCACATTGCCGGTCTGATAGGATGTGACGACGGATTTTTCGCGTAGACGCGCGACAATACGCACATCCTTGCCGACAGCGTAGCTATCGATCTGTTTGACTGGGCCGGGAAAGGCGCGCACATCCTGAGTGCGCTGCTGGCCGGCAGCCAGGCCGGCATGCTGCACATCCAGCACAATTTTGCCGTCCTCTTCCTGTAAGTTGATAATCGGGTTGGCGCTGCTGGTTCGCACGACCAGGTGTGCAATACGATCATCCGGCTGGAAATCGACCGCCTCCACCATCATGCCGCTCTTTTTCGATGCCGTCTTGACCTTGCCAAAGCGAATGACTGTTTGATTCGGCGCAGCGTCAATCTGGTGTTTGTCAGCCAGGCCGGAGCGCAGTGCAACAACCAGCCTCAATCTGCCGTTGGCCGATCCGATCGAAACATCGTTCACCCGTTGGGAGGTAAAGGAGTAAAAATCCTTCGGCAGCTTTGTCCGGCCGCCCCAAAAATCGAGCACCATGTTTTTGCCGTTGTTGGTGACCAGCGCATCGTGATTCACATCCATGTTGCGGCCGCGAAGAATCAGTTCGGTCATGCCGCCCTTATCTTTCACCTGGATATCTTCCAGCACGGCGCCGCCGGTTTTGGCTGCGCTTTTGGGCTTGCTGTTGAACGTGATCAGCAGATCAGCCCCTTTTTCTTCAATTTGATAGGTGGTGTCGGCATCCAGCCCGATCTCGATACGGGCGCCGTTACTATCCGCCCGGGCCTGAATATGATCGACGCCATCTGCGCCCTGCACCTGGCTGACCTTGTCGGAGAGGGTGACTGCGGGAAAACTCAGCACCAGGCGTTTCGGCCCATCCAGGTTGAATACCTGATATTCAGCGGCGCTATCCATGCCGATGCGCAGGCTGCTGCGTCCTGAGCCGTCCGAAAGCAGGTTCAGGGCGGTAATGCTGGCTGCGCCGGCCAAGAGTGGCTGAGAAAAAATTACAACCAGAGCCGCACATAATCCCGGCAGCAGGCGGCCGGTCAGGCGTTCCGTCAATCGCTGTGTCATCATCTGTCGTCTCATCTCTGTCTCCCGGCTATCCACCCTGTTCATTTGCGGCGCCCCTTATGCGTCTTACCGGCCGCTGCTTCAACAAATCTGTATGTCACCGCCTGACCGGTTACCGATAGCTTGTCGCCCTCTTTGCTCCGGCTGAGCATCATATGCTTCACATCCACAATGCGCGGCATTTCGCCAACCCGCTTCAGGAAGGTCAGCAACTGCCGGAAGCTGCCGGAGATTTTGAATGTCACCGGCACCTCGGCATAGATCTGCTTATTGACATCCCGCCCCGGTTTGAAGGTCGTGAATTCCAGGCCGGAGTCTTTTCCGGCCCAGGATACATTTTCCAACAGATCAGGAATCTGGGACTTTTTGGGCAGCATATTCAGCGCCACCTTCAGCTGCTTCTCCAATCTGGCGTACTCTTTCTGCTTGCGGGGCAGATCGTGGGCCAGTCGCTGGTTTTTGGCGAAGATGATTTTTTGCATTTTCAGTTGCGACTGCTGGCGCGTGATCTCCTGCTGCAACGGCATCCAGCCCAGATAAAAATAGGTGGCGCCGATCAGCGCGGCGGTGGCCAGCAAAAACAGTAGCTTCTGCCACATCGGCAGCGGCAGCACCGGCCGCAACGACTCATAAAGGGATGCTTTCACAGGTTCAAACATCAGGATTTTCTCCGCGATTTCGGTGCTGTTGCTTTGGTTTTGTCCGGCGATAAGGGCTCCACGCGCGTCAGCTTCAGGCTGAAGCGGCGAACCGGTAAGCCGTTGATCATCACGCGGCTGATTTCGCCCAGCCGAACATTGGTGAACAGCGGCGATTGATCCAGTTTGCGCATAAAACTGGCCACCGCCTTGTTGCTCTCGCCCAGGCCGGAGAGGGCGATATCGCTGCCGGTGTCATTGATTTTTTCAAGCCAGACATTCTGCGGGATAACGAGAGCGATCGCATGCAGGGTTTTCAGCGAGCGGAAACGCCCCTCCTGCAGTTGATCGACAATTGTGAGCTTGCGCTCCACATCGGAGCGCAGGTTGGCGAGGTTGTCGATCTTGCCGATTTTATTTTTCAGTATCTCATTCTGTTTCTGAATGGCGATCGTTTTTTCCTGCAGGTCGGCAAGCTGTAATGAGGCGGCGGTGTGTGCGCCCAGCGATAGCAGCGAGGCCACGGTGACCACGGCAAAAAAAGCCGTGACATGCTGCATGATCTGCTTTTCCCGGCGATCAGTGCGGTAGGGGATAAGGTTAATGCGAATCATGCGTCAAAGTTCCGTAAAGCCAGGCCGACCGGCACCATCATCATCGGGCCTTCCGCTTTCAGCTTCGCGGTGTCAAATTTGCGTGGTGGAATATCGATATGGTTGAATGGATTCAACACTGCCGTATCAATGCCCAGCCGCTGTTCCAGTTCTGTGGCGATATTCGGCAGTAGTGCGCATCCGCCGCTCAGAAAGAGTTTGCGCACCGGAAAATCCGAACGGCTGGCGGAATAAAAATCGAGCGAGCGAACCAACTCTGAGGTCAGACCGACATAGAACATCTCCAGAGCCTCCGGATCGATAGCGTCGGGATTCTCGATTTTCAGCTCCTCAGCGGCCTGGTAGCTGATGTTGTGCGCCTTCTGGATCTCTTCGGTCAGGTTGCCGCCGCCATAAAACTGATCGCGAACAAAGGCCATGCGCCCGTCGATCAATACATTGACGTTCATCATGTTGGCGCCGATATTGACCAGCGCATTCACTTCGGCATCTTCATCCGGCAGGGCGTATTCATCAGTCGCGGGCGCGGCGTGCTCGTCGGTGATCTCAGCTGCATTTTCCAGTGCGAATACGGCGCAATCGATGCATTTGGCGTTCAGGCCGGCTTCGCTGAGCACCAGTTGGTAATCTTCCACCACTTCACGCTTGCAGGCGACCAGCACGACATCCATTTTGTCGGGGTCGTCGGCGGCCATGCCCTGAATGTGGAAGTCGATAAATACGTCGTCGATGTCGTATGGCACATGCTGATCGGCTTCGTATTCGATCTGCGCTTCCAGCTCAAATTCGGACATCATCGGCATGCTGATTGTTTTGATAATCACTGCATTGCCGGCCACCGCCATGGCGGCGTTTTTGCTCGAAGGGCGGGCCGCTCTTACGGCTTCGGTCAACGCTTCGGAAACGGCGGCGGAGTCAATAATGGTGTTTTCCACAATGGCGTCGCGCGGCAGAGGCACGGTTGCCATCGAAGCGAGTTGATACCCTGTTCGCGTCTTCGATAACTCTACCAGCTTGATGCCGGTCGAACTGATATCAATACCCATCACGCCTTCAGACTTATTTGAAAAAAAAGACACTTACCCTCCACCGCTTAAGCACTACTGGCACAAACCACTGCAAATTACCTTATAAAAAGGGATAATGTCAAGTTGCAGCTGCCGGGCTGCGCGCATCAGCGACAGTTCAGCAGATGCGTGCGCGCTGTTTGTTTTATGGTAAGCAAGTCAGACGCCAATTTTGTGCAATGGTCGCGGAAGCCATCAGGCCAGCTCAACTGATATGCTCCGGCAGCAGTGAGTTGATAAAGTTCTCCGCCTCGAACGGCATCAGATCCTCCAGCGTTTCACCCACGCCGATGTAGCGAACCGGCAGCCCGAATGCGTGCGAGAGTTGCAGGACGATGCCGCCTTTTCCGGAGCCATCAAGTTTGGTGACAATCAGCCCGGATGTGCCCGCGACCTCACGAAATTTTTCCACCTGAACAACGGCGTTCTGGCCTGTACCGCCATCAACCACATGCCACACTTCATGCGGCGCGCCCGGGTGCGCCTTGGCGATCACCCTGCGCACCTTGGCTAACTCATTCATCAGGCCCTGATCGGTCTGTACGCGGCCGGCTGTATCGACAATGACAACATCGTAGTTCCGCGCCACGCCTCGCTGCACGGTGTCAAAAGCCACGGCGGCCGGATCGGCGCCCTCATGCTGGCGCACCATATCGGCCCCGGCGCGTTCCACCCACACAGCAAGCTGATCAACCGCCGCCGCCCGGAAGGTGTCGCCTGCGCCGACCAGCACCGATTTTCCCTGCTGGCGAAACATCGTTGCCAGTTTGCCGATGGTGGTGGTTTTACCGGTGCCGTTGACGCCGACCACCAGAAGCACGAACGGACCGCTGTCGGGCATGTTCAGCGGGCCGCATTCAGGAATCATATCGAGCATGGATGTTTTTAACGCCTCAATGGAACTGCCGCGTCGCTTGCGCGCTTTCTGCACCAGCGATGCGGATAGCTCACCGCCGCAATCGGCCATGATCAGTCCGTCTTCGATGTTGAGCCACTCCTCTTCCGACAGCGCATCCACCGAACCGCCCGGCACCATCTGCGCCAGCGTATCGCGGCTGCGGCTCAAGCCTTGTTTTAATCTTGAGAAAAATGAAGCCATGATCACTCCGACAAGTTATTGATATGTAAGGAACGTGAAAACCTTGTTTTTCACTTTCCATGAAGTAAAAAGGCCATGAGCGGACTTTTTACGACCCTATCATGATCTAATCCCTCTCTGCGGGAGATCATGTCTGTATCCTGTCAGATCAATCGGCAGCAGACAACGTGGATGTCTTCGGCTCAGATGCGTTGCAGGGCGAGCGTCAGGGCGCGCACCTGGGGCGCAATCGATTCACCATGCTGTTGGTTAAGCATCGCTGTGGCGGACAGGTCCAGTTTTTTTGCCGATGATGTTGCCTCGCTCCCGGTTGCCTCTCCAGCGGTTGATTCCCGCAGCATTGCGGCCGAAGCGGCCAAGGCTGCCGGAGCGATCTGCCGACAGGAGATGCCGGGCGTTTCGCCGATGCCGTCAAGTAGATCAAACACATCCTCGCCGGCATCGTGCAGGGAGACATGCATCTTCATCTCCGCCGACATTTTATCATCCTTGCCCATGTTCATGGCCATGCCGCCGCTCGCATCCGGCTTCATATTCATCATCTTGTGAATCTTCGCCATCTCCGGGCCGCCCATGGCGCGCCGATCCTGCACCGCAGCGGCGTGAATCAGCATGCTTTTCTCCCCGCCCGATACACAAGCGGCTTGCACAGCCATCAGGGCGGACTGCTTGATCATCACGCGAATCGCATCCAGTTGCATTTTCATGCCATCGTGATGGCGGGGGCTGGAGCAGGCTGTCGAAAGCAGCGTGAATAGGATAATCACGATATGTTTTTTCATTGCTGATTCCCCTGTTTTAAAATTGTTCGCATCATGGCCCGCGCTGCAGGTGAAGACCAGTCCCGCTCTCCGATGATGCGTCCGATGATTTTGCCATCCCTGCCGATCAGATAGCTGGTGGGCAGGGCGCGAACCCCGTAGGTGTTGCGCACTGCGCCGTCCGGCGCAAGCAGGGAAGGAAAGCTCAGGTTGAGCTGATGGATAAAATCCCGTACTGCCGGGAGGTTGCCGCGATCCGCATTGACGCCCAGAACCACCAGCCCGCGGCTCCGGTAGCGCTGCCACAACTGTTCGATTTTCGGCATTTCATGGCGGCAAGCCACGCACCATGTCGCCC
>JALUYG010000217.1 GCA_027013105.1 Mariprofundus sp. | reverse complement strand
TTGCACAGCCAGCAGAGCTGCATTTTTGGCGCCGTTGATGCCCACCGTCGCCACCGGCAGGCCCGGCGGCATCATCACTGTGGAATGCAGCGCATCTTCGCCCTGCAACGGGCCGGCGGCGATCGGCACGCCGATCACCGGCTTCACCGTTTTTGAGCAGACCACGCCGGCCAGATGCGCGGCCATGCCGGCGGCGCAGATAAATACGCCGCAACCGGCATCTTCGGCCTCTTTCACGGCCTGCACCGTCGCTTCCGGGGTTCTGTGGGCCGAGCGAATCATGGTTTTATAGGGCACCCCGAACGCCTCCAGCACATCCTCGGCCGGCTGCATGATTGCCCGGTCGGACTTGCTGCCCATCAAAATCAATACTTTCAAAGGTTCCACATTTTCTCCTGCTCACCACAAAGAAGACAAGTCAGATAAAACGACCTGATCAAAACCACATGGGAGGTGCGACTTTAGTCTCGCTGTTTGTTTCACGTTTCATGCCAGAGCATTGCGCGGCTAAAGCCGCACCTCCAGTTTTTGTAGTTAACTCTCTTCCCGCGCAATGGCGCGATAGCCGATATCACGGCGATAGAAACCGCCCGGCCAGTCCAGTTCGTTGAGCGCACGGTAGACGGTTTGTTGCGCCGCCCCGACGCTTTCGGCCACGGCCGTGACGCCCAGCACGCGTCCGCCGGCATTGACAATCGCACCATCTTTTTCCGCCGTGCCGGCATGGAACACCGTGGTTCCCGCTGCTTCCACGGCATCGAGTCCGCCGATCGTCTGGCCTTTTTCAAAGCTGCCCGGATAACCATCCGATGCCACCACCACGCACAGCGCCGCGCCCGCTTTCCATGCCAGTTTCACGCCATCCAGCCGTTTTTCCGCAGCCGCCAGCAGCACCTCGCCCAGATCGGACTGCAAACGGCTCATCAGCGGCTGACACTCCGGATCGCCGAAACGCACATTGAACTCCAGCGCTTTCGGCCCCTCGTCGGTCAGCATCACGCCGGCATAGAGGGTGCCGATAAATTCCGCCCCCCGCTTTTTCAGCGCCGCAACCGTTGGCCGAGCAATGGTTTTCAGCACCGCATCGGCAATCGCTTCGGTCACGCACGGAGCCGGTGAATAAGCCCCCATGCCGCCGGTGTTCGGGCCAAGATCGCCATCCAGCAGCGCTTTATGATCCTGTGAAGACGCCAGCGGCAGAATGGTGTCGCCGGAAACAATAAACAGGCAACTGGCCTCTTCGCCGCGCAGAAACTCTTCGATCACCACCTGCGAACCGGCCTCGCCGAAAGCGTTGCCGGCCAGCATATCGCGCACCGCGTCAATCGCCTCTTTTTCAGTCTGCGCCACGATGACGCCTTTGCCGGCAGCCAGCCCCGATGCCTTGATCACAATCGGCGCACCCCAGCTGCGAATGGTTTCAATCGCCTCATCGACATCCACATGCACTTCAAAACGCGCCGTCGGCACACCCGCTTCATACATCAACCGCTTGGAGAATGATTTGCTGCCCTCCAGATTGGCGGCGGCTTTATCCGGACCGAACACGGCGAAACCCGCTTCACGCAAGCGATTGCCCAGCCCGGCCACCAGCGGCGCCTCCGGGCCGACCACCACCAGATCCGGCTTTTCATCGGATGCCAGCGCCATCAACCCTTCGATATCTTCAGCGCCGACAGGCACGCAGCGCGCATCGGCAGCAATGCCGGGATTGCCCGGCGCACAAACCACTTCACGCACCGAATCCGAGCGTTTCAGCTTCCAGCACAAGGCATGTTCGCGGCCGCCGCCGCCAATCACGAGAACTTTCATCAATGCTCCGTTTATCTATTACCTTGGAATTTAAAAAAGTGCGTCAAAGCTATCACCGCAGAGTACGCAGAGGAACGCAGAGTAAAACCCAACATCAATTATTCGTTTTGCTGTTAACCTGCGTCTATCTGCGTTCATCTGCGGTTCCTGCTTGTCACTCTTCGGCATAAAGCGCTTCCAGAATCTCACGGCCGCCGGCATCCAGCACTTCATCCGCCAGCGCCCGCCCCATGGCTTCAGCATCGGCGCGACTGCCGACGCATTCCCGC
>JALUYG010000216.1 GCA_027013105.1 Mariprofundus sp. | reverse complement strand
ACCTCATCCCCTTCATCGAGCAGGATGACTCTCGGGATAGTAATGGTCATATCGTGGGCGAGTGTAGCCAGGATATCTAGGTCGGCCTGGGTAAGCTCAAAGCAGTTGCCTGTATAGTAGTTTTCATGGGAGCCAACCATCGGGGCAAGGTCCTCAATATCGACCAAGGGGTTGATCAGCGCCGCCGGACAGAAAAATTTCCGCGCCAGCCAATTGGCATAGTAGCCGCCGAGTGAGCTGCCAATCAGCACGAATTCATCTTTCGGATATGTCTGGCAGATATGTCCGAGATAATCCTCTAGCCAGGGAACGGCATCGACCGGCCTGTCCGGGATATCCGGCGCATCTAGCCACCAGTCTGTCATCTCGCGCAGCAACCTTACCTTGTCACTGCTGCCACTGCTTTTAAAACCATGCAAATAGATATAGCGCACCACTTCCCCCGTCATGCTTTGCCTCCAATCAGACGTAATCCGGCCAGTAGGCCCGCACCCACTAAAATGGCTCCCAAAATTCGGACAGCCCGGTTCATTCCTGCTTGCCCCGTATGCTAATAGCGAAAGGCTGTGAGCATCGCCAGACCGGAAGGCGGTGTGGCATTCCACTCCTGAAAATGGATTGATGTATCAGCCATGCTTTCCAGAATTTCATGCAGTGACTCAAACGGGATATCGGCTTCCGAAAAATCCTCATCCACAAGCTCTTCATTTTGCTGAGTCAGAAACGCTTTTGCTGCAGCCAGGAGCGGGCCACTGAAACTGTCGGCAATATATTCAATACCAGCCTCATTCACGGCAATCAGCAAGGTGTGTTCGCATGGTGATTCAACAACCATCGACTCCCTTCCTTGCTTTCACATTGTTGAGGTTCTTGCGCCAGCGAAAACGCTCACCGCGACCATAGTCATCCGGATCATCCAGCACTTCAGTGCAGTGCTCCTTGCCTCATAAAAATGCAAGCGGGTAATCGGGCGGGCATACATGATCAAGGCATATGCGGATATGATCCACCGATGCACTGAACCAGACCGCCACCCGGAAATGCTGTCGGCAGAAATCCATGAACCTCTCGACATGCGGGCGCTTATAGAGAAGCACCAGTCACAGATATGATCGGGTGACCAGCCCAACGGCTGCAAATCGCCATACACGAGTGTTTCATCAACATCCAGAATCAACAGCTTCCTGTTCACCTTTCTATCCTTATTCCTGTGGGCGGCAACATCCGAAGATGCCACCGCCACACGTTTACCAGATAAAACCTATCGGTTTGTTTCGCGGATTGCCCCTGTTCTTATCGGACAATCCGGGCAGATCATCAATCCGGACAGAAACCCTGCGCTGCGACTTTCCACCGGTACGCAGCAGTGTATTGCTCAATGCATCCTCAAGCATACGCTTTACCTGTCGAATCGAAATCCCGTCATGGGCTGCCAGCTTGTTGGTCACAGCCTTTGACAGCTTCGGAGCCAATACCCCTGTCAGATGTTTCTCAGCTCTGATCTCCGCGTACATCTGCGGAATCATCTGCTCTAACTCCCGACAGTTCGGTGCCCTGACCTCGAGCTCCACAAAGCGATCCCTGATAGCCGGATCCAGCAAGGCAGCATCGTTGCTGGTGGCAAACCAGTTAATCATGCTGGCATCGACAGGCACATCAACAAATTCATCACAAAAACGCCTGGCATTGTTCTTTTCCAACAGGCCAAACAATGCACCGGGCAGACTGCTTCGCTCATCCTTGCCGGCCTTCTCGACCTCATCGAGCAGGATAATCGGATTCGGGCAGCATTGTTCGACCATTATTTCATGTAGCTGTCCCGGCTTGCCCGTGCCCCAGCGGCTCGACAATCCAACCAGATCAAACCCATTGCTGACCGCCGCACACGATATGGATGAGAAGCATGTCCCCAGCATCTCACTGAGCTTCATTAAATAGGAGCTCTTGCCCACGCCTGCCGGACCATTCAGCAACAGGTTCGCCCCGAAAGAGAGCAATGGCATCTCCTGTACCGCAGCAAAGAGCATCTGCCGGCGCAGATAAGCCGTTACCGCCTGAAAATGTGGATAACAGCGATCCATCTCA
>JALUYG010000215.1 GCA_027013105.1 Mariprofundus sp. | reverse complement strand
TGACCCCAGGGAATTTGGAAAACAGACGCCTCTTCCAATTGCGACACAGTTTGTGACGCAATTGATTTATCCTTGCTCCAGTAAATATACCATTTCCTCATTCGCTCAAGATTGCGGGCAGAAAAACCTTTCGTGTCTGGAAATTCCTGCTGCAAATCATGACTCACTTGCTTGATAAACCCACTGCCCCAAGCCGCTTGCTTTTGCTTCTCTACAATCTGCGAACCAATCAGCCAGTAGAGCTTCAACAGCTCCCGATTGACCGAAACCGCCGCCTTGATTTGCGAGGACTGAACCTGCGCTTTTAAGCTTTGAATGAATGCCTTGTAGTCATCCGTTTGTATGATGGGGTTAGGCATGGCTTGCCCTCCCCGTGAGCAATAAAATGATGAACCAGTGTTTAATATTGATGGTACAGCCTTGGCTGATGTGTTGCTTGAGGGTTTGGGTTGCCCATTTGCGGAACTTTGTGGCGTTACCCGCAATGAACTTCCGCATCCCTACAAAGGCATCCATAATCTGAATACTCACCTTGATGGCAGTTTCACTTCGCAATACAGCCGATAACATGGATACGCCTTGTTCAGTGAACACATACGGTAAAACCGTTGAATGCTTCAGGCTTTCAAACCGGTCACAATTTGTGACCAGTTCATTCTTTTCATCTTTCGATAATTGGAATCGAAACTGCTCAGGAAATCGTTCGATATTTCTTTTAACAGCTTGATTTAGAACTTTGGTTTCTACCTGATAAAGCTCTTCCAGGTCTCTATCCACCATCACTTGCAAACCACGGATAGTGAAAATCCTGTTTTGAATGTTATTGCTATCCATGATGTTGAGTTCTTGGCTCATTTCACACCACCGAAAGTATTTTTCTCAATATCGGCAAGCGTAGCTGACTTGCAGAAGCCTTTTACATCCTCGTACGCCCCCTTGCCCCCTGAAGGGGGAGAAACATTTAAGTCCCCTTCAGGGGATTTAGGGGCCCGCCAGCTATGATACGCCTGCTCAATCGCTTCGATATCTTCAGGCACAAACTCACGGTGAACCCTGTCTTTCATGAAGCCCATTTCGGAGGCATCAATAAACAAGGTTTCGCCTCGGCGCACTTGCTTGCCGCGCCTTAAAATCCAGATGGTGGCCGGAATGCCTGTGTTGTAAAAAAGCTGCTTGGGAAGGGCTACGATACAATCCACAAGGTCAGCTTGGACGATGCTTTTGCGTATCTCACCCTCACCAGATGTATTGGAGCTTAACGAGCCATTGGCAAGCACCGTTGCCATGACTCCGTTGGGGGCAAGGTGATAAAGCATGTGCTGCATCCATGCGAAGTTGGCATTGCCCGCAGGGGGAATACCATATTTCCAGCGACCATCTTCCTGCAACACATCATGCCCCCATTCCTTCTGATTGAATGGCGGATTGGCGAGGATGAAATCGGCTTTCAAATCGGGATGGGCATCTTTGAGGAAACTGCCTTCGGTTTCAAAACTGTTGTTATTTTCAGTTGCCATTAACCATCCGCCTCTTATTTCACTGACTAAAGGCTAACTGAAAGCCATCACTTGTAAATGTGAGACTTTCGTTCAGCGGTAATCGCCTTGCCACAGGCGCAGGAACACAGGGTGCCTCGGTTTGCCATGTTTGGTCAGGCCGTAGTATTTGAATGTGATGATTTGACCCAAAGCCGGCGGCCTGGTTCTCAAGCGCTGATTCAGGCCGCTGCCAATATTGATCACGCCTCCGTTATCCATTCGGCAACGCAGTGCGCCGGTTAACCCTTTGAACTTGCCCTTGCCGGCTTTGTAGCCGACCACTTCGCATTCAGCATCCCGATAAGGCTTCACCTTCAGCGATTCGTTACTGCGCCCTGTCCTGTAGGGCGTGGCCGGATTGCGCACCACCACACCTTCTGCGCCCTGACCAACCAGCTGCCGCAACCATGCTTGCAGGTGCGCCTGACCGCGACAGCGTTTTTGCTCGATAATGTGAATACGCTGATTCGGGTGCCGGGAAAGATAGCTACGCAGCACCTTCAAACGTTGCAACAGCCCTCCGGGTTGATCCGGCACTTCAAAGATTTGGTAAGTCAGTTGCTTCCAACCCGCATGCGGCGTCTTTTTTCGCACGATTGAAACAATATGCTCAAAATCACCACGCCGGCTCCACAGCTCCCCGTCCAGCGCAAACGGTGGAAATCCTTCGGTGAACCAGTCCGGTGCGGCAAATATATGGCCGCCGCGACTGACCAGATAGTGGCCGTCCCAACGCGCCCGCACGCCATCGAGTTTTTCACTCATCAGCCAGCCCTGCACCGGCCGACCCGGCTGCCATGTTTTAAGCAGCAGCATGGCCTCCGCCGCCTGCGACGAGACAGGCGGCGCAAGCAGTAAAGCGATAAGAAGCAGCACATAGCCCATACACCCACCTCTGCCATCCGCCTAGCGCGCATGGTTTGTTTCCTGTTAAAACAGCGGCTGGCAGAGGATAGCATCGAACTGCGCTACCGTCTTGCTGCGTTCGCCGCTATGATTGCCGCCAATATTTTATCACCAGTGAGTTAACGAATATGGGAAGAGCATTTGAAGTCCGCAAGGCGTCGATGGCCAAAACGGCCGCAGCCAAAACCAAGGTATACTCCAAATATGGTCGCGAAATCTACGTCTGCGCCAAAAATGGCGGCACTGATCCGAATACCAACCTGAGCCTGCGCCGGCTCATGGAGAAGGCAAAAAAAGATCAGGTGCCCGGCCATGTGATCGACAAGGCGCTGGATAAGGCCAGCGGCGTGGGCGGCGAAGATTTTTCCACCGCCCGCTATGAAGGCTTCGGCCCCGCCGGCACCATGCTGATTGTGGATTGTCTGACCGATAACAGCACCCGCAGCTACAACGATGTGCGGCTCTGCTTCAATAAAAATGACGCCAAACTGGGCGGCCCCGGTTGCGTGGCGCATATGTTCGATCATCTGGCTATTTTTGCATTCAAAGGCGACGACGAGGATGCCGTGCTGGAAGCGTTGATGATGGCCGATGTCGATGTCACCGATATTGAGAGCGAAGATGGCATGATCACCGTGTTTGCGCCGACCGGCGAGTTCAACAATGTGCGCCAGTCACTGCTCGAAGCATTCCCCGGCGCCGATTTCGAGGTTGAGGATATTTCCTATGTCGCACGGGATTCTGTTGCCATCAGCGGCGAAGATGCAGCCGTTTTTGAAAAACTGCTCGACATGCTCAACGATTGCGACGATGTGCAGAATGTCTACCACAATGCCGAAATAGGCTAATCCTCTTCGTAGTCGCGCCTGTCATCCCGCTCATGGTCGTCGCCATAATCCTCGCCATAGCCGCGCGTTCTGCGCTCGTAGCGACGGGAATGGTGGCGATGCATCCGCTTCAGGTTGCGACGGGCCGGCAGATAGTCGGGATCAATCCTCAGCGCCCGCTCAAAGTGGATGCGGGCGGCGGCGTAATCCCCCGATAACTCCAGCGCAACACCGAGATCATTGTGGGCGGCGGGATTATTCGGGCAGTAGCGCAACCCCTGCTCAAGCAGATCAATTTTGCGATCCAGATTACGGGCGCGGCGGGCCCGGTTAAAATACTGCGCACCGCCCCGGCAGGCCCGGCGATGGTAACGGGGGCCGGATGCATAGACGCCTTTTTCCCTGTTCTCGGCGATCACGGCGCCGGCCAGCGCGCCCAGCGCGCCGCCGATCACAGCGCCCTGTTCGGCATTGCCGTCCTGAGCGCCGATCACCGCACCTGCAGCGGCGCCTAGCATTGCACCCTGCGTCGCCGTGCGTTGCTGATATGGCGTCGCACAGGCCGATAACAGCAGGATCATTAAAAAGGCAGTGATAGATTTCATATTCAATCTCCCGTTCACGCGCAATAAGGGAACCCTACGTCACCGACGAACCGCGACAAGAGTATTTCTTTCGCGCCATAGCGGGGAAATTCTGCACATCGCCATCACAACCACTGAAGCCCCGATGCTCCGGCAGCCGGAAGCGCATGAGGTTGCATGTGAATGGTGAAAAAGAAGAAATGGTCGGGGTGAGAGGGTTCGAACCTCCGACCTTACCGTCCCGAACGGTACGCGCTACCAGGCTGCGCCACACCCCGATTGTATTGTTGCCTGTGGATTGAACAGGCGGCGCATATTAGGAAGATGAGCCACCCTCGGCAAGTGTTTCCGCACGTTAATACGGACGATGGGCGGAAAAATCGGCCAGATCCGCCAGCAAACTGCGGATTTCTGCATCGCCATCCGCTGGCAGCAGGCGTTTGGCGCGTTCTGCATAATCTCTGGCCCGGCGCATGGCAAAGCCTGCGCCATCCTGCGCCGCCACGCGCTGGCGCACCCATTCCCGATCGCCACCTTCATAGACGCCGCGTTCGGCAATCGTCGCCACCCGGCCTGCCAGTTCGGCATCACGCCCCATGGCATAAATCAGCGGCAGGGTAATCTTGCCCTCTTCCAGATCATGCCCGACCGGCTTGCCGGCCTCTTCGGCTTCGGCCAGATAATCCAGCGCATCGTCCATCAACTGAAACGCCACGCCCAGGCACATGCCGTATTCGGCCATATCCGCCACCACGGACGCCGATTGCTTCGCCACATGCGCCCCCACCTCGCTGGCGGCTTTGAACAACACGGCAGTTTTACGCTCAATCACCTCCAGACACTCGGCTTCCGTCATCTCCAGATGAAACGTGCGCGACAGTTGCAACACTTCACCCTCGGCCAGTGCATTGGTGACATCGCTCATCAGCTTGAGCATGGCCATATCGCCATCGGCCACCATCATCTGAAATGCGCGTGAAAAGAGATAGTCGCCGACCAGCACCGAGGCCTGATTGCCCCAGACGCCATTGGCCGAAGGCGCGCCGCGCCGCTGATCGGACGAATCAACCACATCATCGTGCAGCAGCGATGCGGTATGGATAAATTCCACCACCACGGAGAGCGGAATATGACGCTCGCCCCGGTAGCCGAACAGTTTGGCCGTCAGCAGGCAGAGCAGCGGCCGGAGCCGTTTGCCGCCGCTGTTGACGATATAGTGGCCAATGGCCGGAATCATCATGATATCGGACTGCAGATTGTCATGGATGCAGGCATTCACCCGAGCCATATCGGATTGACACAGATCGACAGCGCGCTCGAGCGAGGTATGGATGGATGAATCGGTCACGGGCCGTGCATCGTATGCATAGGCTCTGCGCCGTCAAGGCAATGTCGCATGTTGTTTGAATACGATGACCCTGCCAGTAGCATCCGCCCATGAAAGTGATTCTTGCATCCCGCTCGCCACGACGACTCACCCTGCTGCAGAGCGCCGGCTTCACAGTCGCGGTGCAGCCCTCGCATATTGATGAAACCGCGCTGCCGGATGAGTCGGTGACAGCGATGGTCGCCCGGCTGAGCCGCGACAAGGCGCTGGCGTGTGATGCGCCGGCCGATACGCCGGTCATCGCCGCAGACACGCTGGTCGCCATTGGCGAGCATGTGCTCGGACAACCGCGCGACACAGCCCATGCCAAAATCATGTTGCAACAACTCGCCGGCCATGAGCATCGGGTGATCACCGGCGTTTGCGTGCGTAGCGGCGCACACATCGCACAGCAAAATGTAGAGACCCTGGTGCGTTTCCGGGCGCTGTCCGACACTGAAATCGAAACCTATCTGGCCTGCAATCACGTACTCGACAAGGCCGGCGCTTACGCTGTTCAGGCCGGCGCGGCCAGTTTCATCGAGTCGATACAGGGGCCGCTGGATAATGTGATCGGCTTGCCGGTTCGCTGCACCCGGCAGATGCTGATGGAATGTTCATCCGCCACATAAACCCATCGCGTAACAACAACATCACTGCGCCCCGGCACAAAGTAATAGAAGCTTTTTGCTTCTCATCTGCGTTCATCCGCGTTCATCTGCGGTTCCTGCCTTTGACTTCCTCAGCGCTCTCTATGGTGAAGTGTTAACTCACTCCGAACTGCTTTCTCGTAAAATAAAAGTCATGGCGGGGTTGTTGCGCCCGCGGTGAACGCTGACATAGATTTTGCCTGCAACGGCCAGCACGGCGCTGATTCGGGCTCTCTCGTGCCGCACGATCCGGTGCAGGTTGTGGCCATCCCAGGCCCATAGCGTCGAGGGGGTGGATGCATCGGCAATCCACAACCACTGCCTCTCCTCATCCCAGGCCATGTCGCCGGGATGATGCAGCTCAGATTGCTGCAGCCATGTGTTGATATGCGGCTTGGCGCCACGGTCATCAAGCCTCAAGATGCGCCCGGAGGCGGATTCCGCCAACAGCAAGCTGCCATCGGGCAGAGGTTCGATATCACTGATGGCAGCGAATCGGGCAGCACCCATTTTTCTCGCCAGTTGAACGGCACCCTCCGGATCAACCGACAACCACCCCTTCTCACTGTGCAATACCGCCAGCTGCCTACTGCGCATATTCAGCCGATAGAGTCCGCCGTCAGCGGCTGCATCAGCCAGATAGGCGAAACGGTGATCGATTGAAAACGCCATGGCCCGGTGGTCAAAAACGCCGGCAAAACGAAACGGAGCAAAGCCCGGATGCGTGCTTTCCCGCGCCACGGCATCCACTTTCTGATTGTCGGGAAAATGGCCCGGCTCGGCCATGCGCCAGATCTCGCCCTGTTCGCCGCCTTCGGCCACCCAGAGCGAACCATCCGGCGCAAAACGCACGGCATGGACATTGCGCAATCCTTCCACCAGCACATGCGTATGGCCGTTTTTCACATTCAGCGCCGCCACGCTGGCCACGGAGCTGAACTCGCTCAACTCGCTGCCGAAATAGAGCCAGCGCCCGTCCGCGCCCAGATCAGCCTGCGTGGGCGTAAGTTGCCTCCATGCCCCCAGTGAGTGATAAGACCAGCCCGACGCCACATCGAGCCCGATCGCATTAACCTGGCAGCCGTTCAGAGCAAGGAGGATTGAGGCAATGATAGCAAAATATCGCATCAGCAAAATGTGGCCCATCTGCCGCTTACCTGCAAGCGGCAGACCGAGAAAATAAGCTTAGTTCGGTTCTTTATCGACACTGATGTGCAGCGTTGAACGCAGCTTGCTGAGCAGCGTCTGTTCATCACGGGAGGATTTGGGCTGCCATGATCTCTTGCCGAAGTGCGGCAAAATGGATCTGCTTAAGTAGACGGCATGCCCCCCGCCCGCCAGCACGATGCATTTTGGCAGCGGCGCATCCGGCTTGAGCAGTTCCGACAGGCGTTCTGCTTCGCTGATGATGTCTGTGGCATCCGTTGCATCCGCAACGGATTGCAGCGCCGGATTGCGCGTGGCCACTGCAATCTGTTGTCTATTCATAGTCAGTTCGGACTGTTGCGAAATTGCAGTCGGTGCCCATAGCCAGATGCCATTCACCTCGGGCAGTCCCTGCTCAAGGCGGCTTGTGATCGGCGATTGAAACAGCAGCATCTGAATCTCGGAAAGCAGCCGGTTTAATCGCCCGCCATCTGCGCCCTCATGGTGTCGATCCGGCAGCAGTTGCCCGGAGATGGCGCCAAATCCGGCAGGACAGGCTTCGACTGGTTCTCGGCAGGCCAGCAGCAAGGCCGCGCCAACTGCAAACATCTGCATACCATCGGCTGCCAGCAGCGGATTCAGCACATGGCACAGATCACGTGCATCTTCCGCACACCAGGGAAACTGGCCTTCGGGCAGTACGCGCACATGATGACGCACCAGTTGCCCGCAATAGGGCGATGCCACCCAGCACTGCTGCATATCATCCGGCAACGCCTCGCACTCTGCCGCCAACAGCAGTGCAGGAGATATTCCGGCAAGCGCCGCATACCATGCCAGCGGATTTTTATCGCTGCAGGTAAACCACTGCTGGCGATAATTGATCAAGGCTTTTTGCCATGCCAGCAACGCAGGATGTAGAAACAGTTGCTGTTGCTTCTCCGGCACCAGCCCATTCGGCACAATCAGCATCATATCAGCCCGGATTATTCATGAATAATCCGGATTAGTTAGGAGAGTGGTACTTTTTGGCGCAATCGGGGCGCAAGCCATGGCTGACATCGGCATTGGTATGATCCCTCAGATACAAATCCACACTTGTCCATTCACCCTCTGCATTACGAATTTTTTTGCACACAGAGCACATCGACAACAAACCTTGCAAACCCTTCACCTCTGCCAGCGTATGCCAAATGTGGCCAACGCCCGCCTGATGAATGACTTCATCAACAATCAGCCAAGAACCTTGCGCACTGCATCCTCTGTCGCATCAATAGTCACCGGCGTGGGAATCCCATGCATGGCCGTATCCGGGTCTTTCAGACCGTTGCCGGTGAGCGTGCAGACAATCGTTGCGCCCGGCTCGAAATAACCGGCCTTGTTGAGTTTGATGACGCCTGCCACCGAAGCGGCCGAGGCCGGTTCGCAGAATACGCCTTCCATTGAGGCCAGCATATCGTAGGCCTGCAGAATCTCGTCATCCGTAACCGCATCAATGCGACCGCCGGATTCATCGCGCGCCGCTTCCGCCTGCTGCCAGGAGGCCGGCTTGCCGATGCGAATGGCCGTTGCCACGGTTTCGGGATTTTCCACCGGAGCACCGTTGACAATCGGCGCTGCACCGGCGGCCTGAAAACCGATCATCTTCGGCAACGATTTGCTGATCCGCTTTTCGCGATACTCCTTATAACCCATCCAGTAGGCCGTAATATTGCCGGCATTGCCGACCGGCAGCGCGTGATAATCGGGCGCAAAACCCAGCTCATCGACAATCTCAAAGGATGCCGTCTTCTGGCCCTGAATACGGTACGGATTGACCGAATTGACCAGTGAAATCGAACCATCCGCCGAAATCTCGCGCACCAGTTCCAGCGCATCATCGAAATTGCCGCGGATCTGAATCACTTTGGCGCCATAACGCATGCCCTGACTCATCTTGCCGAGCGCAATCTTGCCATCGGGAATCAGCACATACGCATCCATGCCGCAGTTGGCCGCATAGGCCGCCGCCGAGGCCGAGGTGTTACCGGTCGAGGCGCAGATGATTTTTCGTGAACCGGCATTATAGGCCTGCGTCACCGCCATGGTCATGCCGCGATCCTTGAATGAGCCGGTCGGATTCAGACCCTCAAATTTGAGGAAAATTTTGAGTTCGGGGTTGATGGCATTGCGCAAGTTCATCGACTCATGCAGCGGCGTATTCCCTTCGTACAGGGTGATGACCGAATCATCCTTGCCAATCGGCAAAAAAGCGCGGTAACGGTTAATAATTCCTTCGTATCTGGGCATGATCACTTCCTTTTATGCAACCGCCGATTCTTTACGCAGAATCAGCACATCTTCTTCAACCGCAGGCAGCGCGATAATGCGGCTGATGGCGGCCTGTAAATTTCCTTCGGTGGTTTCGTGCGTCAGCATCACCACCGGCACGCTATTGGCGGCCGAACGCTCTTTCTGGCTCATCGCTTCCAGGCTGATGCGCTGATCGGCCAGAATCGATGTGACCGCTGCAATCACGCCCGGCTGATCCTGCACCATCAGGCGCAGATAATATTCACATTCGATATCCGCCACCGGCAGAGTCTCCAGTTCGCGGCGTTCGGCATCCACAAAGCCCATCGGCGGCGCCAGCTGCGCGACGCCATCCGGCCCACTACCGGAAGAACAGATGCGGGCGATATCCATGATATCCGCCACCACCGCTGAAGCGGTCGGACGCTCGCCGGCACCGCGTCCGAAATACATCGTATGCTCGACAAAATCGCCGGACACCTGTACCGCATTATACGAATCGGACACCTGCGCCAGTTGCGAATCGGACGGCACCAGCGTTGGATGTACGCGCATCTCAACCTGTGTCACCTCACCATCCGCAGCGTGCGGTTTGGCAATACCGAGCAGTTTAATGCGGTAGCCCAGCTCAGCCGCCGAAGCGATATCCGAGGCGGTAATTCTGCTGATCCCTTCAGTAAACACTTCATCGAACCTGATCTTCGAGCCGTAGGCCATGGCCGCCAGAATGGAGAGTTTATGCGCTGTATCAATGCCTTCCACATCAAAGGTCGGATCGGCTTCGGCATAACCCAGCTGCTGCGCCTCTTTCAGCACATCGGCGTAATCCGCCCCCTCATTCTCCATCTTGGTCAGAATAAAGTTACAGGTGCCGTTCAGGATGCCATACACCGACTCAATCGCATTGGCCGCGCAGCCTTCGCGCAGAGCTTTCAGGCATGGAATACCGCCGCCCACCGCCGCTTCAAAGCCGATCGCCACGCCATGTTCTGCGGCCAGCGGAAACAGCGCTTCGCCATGCTTGGCAATCAGCGCCTTATTGGCGGTCACCACATGCTTGCCATGCGCCAGCGCCGTGGCCACAAAGCTGCGGGCAGGCTCATAGCCGCCAATCAGCTCCACCACCAGATTGACATCATCGGCTGTCACAATCTCGTTGGCATCGTCGGTCAACCGCACGGCAGAGAGGTCCAGCCCGCGATCCATTTCTAGATTGCGATCGGCCGCAGCCACCAGCCGTACATTTTTGCCCAGACGGCGGCGCATCAGCTCCTGCTGCTCAATCAGAATGCGGGCAACCCCCGTACCGATCGTGCCCAATCCCAGCAATCCAACTCTTATTTCATTCATCTGAAAAACTCCACTTTGCACCACGAAGAGCGCGAAGAGCACGAAGAATATCTGTTATTAAATCTTCGTGGACTTCGTGTTCTTCGTGGTAGAATAATCCCTACGCTCCGGCGTGCAGGAATTTGCGCATGCCGCGTAGCGCCTGCCGGGTTCTGTGTTCATTTTCAATCAGCGCAATACGCACATATTCATCGCCGTAATCGCCAAAACCGATGCCGGGCGAAACCGCCACGCCGCCTTCGGTAAGCATGCGCTTGGAAAATTCCAGCGAGCCCATCGGCTTGAATTCATCCGGTATCTCAGCCCAGACAAACATCGTCGCTTTCGGCTTCTCGGCCATCCAGCCCATTTTGTGCATGCCATCGATCAACACATCGCGGCGCGACTGATACATCAGGCGAATCTCTTCGACGCACTCCTGCGGCCCGTTCAACGCTGCGCATGAGGCGATCTGCAGCGGCTGGAAGGTGCCGTAATCGAGATACGATTTCACCTTGGCCAGCGCCGCCACAATATCTTTATTGCCGACCATGAAACCCATGCGCCAGCCCGGCATGTTGTAGGTTTTGGAGAGCGAATAGAACTCCACCGCCACATCTTTCGCGCCCGGCACCTGCAGAATCGACGGGCACTGGTAACCATCGAAACAGATTTCAGCATAAGCGATATCCGAAATCACGATCAGATCATGCGCACGGGCAAAATCGACCAGTTTGACATAAAAATCGAGATCGACAACCTGCGCTGTCGGATTGGAGGGAAAATTCACCACGAGAATTTTAGGGCGCGGCCAGGAGTCCTTCACCGCTTTCTGCACATCCTCGAAATAATCGCGCCCCGGCCCCATCGGCACATGGCGAATATCCGCACCGGCAATGATGAAGCCGTAGGGGTGAATCGGATAAGCCGGATTCGGGGTCAGAATCAGGTCACCAGGCGAGGTGATCGCCACGGCCAGGTGCGCCAGTCCCTCTTTGGAACCGATGGTGGCGATCGCTTCGGTCTCCGGATCGAGATCGACATCGAATTTACGTTTGTAATAGGCGCACACCGCGCGCCTTAAACCGGGAATACCGCGCGACACCGAATAGCGATGATTCCGGCCATCCTGCGCCGCTTCGCACAGCTTATCGACAATATGCTGCGGCGTCGGCTGATCGGGATTACCCATGCCCAGATCGATAATATCCTCGCCGGCATGGCGCAACTCCATCTTGAGCTGGTTCACAACGGCGAATACATAGGGGGGAAGACGTTTAATCTTTTCAAAATCGCGCATAAATCAGGCATCAGCTCCGGCAAGAATTCAGGGGCGCTGAACCTACGAAGCCGCCTCTACACGGTCAAGGAACGGCCATTT
>JALUYG010000214.1 GCA_027013105.1 Mariprofundus sp. | reverse complement strand
CTGCTCGGCCATGGCCGACAAGGTCTGCGAGGATTCCTGCATGCGTCCGCCGAAATCGATGATTTCATGCACCACCGAACCGACTTTCGACTCAAAATCGGCCGCCAGCTTCTGACGTTCGGTGACATCGGTCCAGTTCACCATGATCGCCACCCATTCGCCCTGATGATTATCGATGGCGAAGGCCTCGAATTCGATATTGCGTCCGGCAGCCACAAAGTGGGATTTGGCCGGCAGATTGGATTTACTGGCCAGGAACTGGCGCTGATGCGACGGATTCTTGTGGAAAATATCGATGCATTTACCCACCAGTTCATCGGCCCGGCACGGCAGAAAGTCTTCAATCGAGCGGAACAGTTGCTGCGCCGCCGGATTCAGATAGGAGATGGTCAGATCATTGGCGTCGGCCAGCATGGTCGCTGCCGGCGATGTCTCCACCATGCGCTGCAACTGGAACGCCTGCCGGCTGGTCTCCTGCAGCTTGCCGTAGGAGTACACCATCGTGCCGATGATGCCGGCCATGCGAATATCGAGATCCACCGAAGTATCGCCATCATCGAGCGCATCCAGGCCGTCAGCCAGCTGACGCAGCGGCGTCAAAATCGACATCGCAATGCGCCAGAGAATCAACATAATGATCAACAGCGAACCCATGGCGAAGCCCCAGAACTCCAGCCCGGAAGAACGGTGAATCCTCTTCGTCTCATTGCGCAATCCTGCAATATACGCGGCCAACTGCTCATCCAGCGCCGCCAGCGGCGGCATAAGCTGGTTGTCAAAAACATCGCGCATCTGCTGGCGCAGTTTGATGTTTTCCAGTTTTTTCGCCGCCAGCGCCTGCAGACCGTCCTGATACTCCTGCAACAGGGAGCGCAATGCGTCGCGGGTTTCCGGCTTGATATTGGCCTGCCTGATCAGATTGCGCAGGTGCTCGGCCTCATGGGCATGCTTTTTCAGATACTTATCCGCGCCGCGAATCAAAAAATCCTTCTCATGGCGACGCAGCATCAACATCGACACCATCAGCTTATCGCTGTCAATCTGCCTGAATTTCGCTTCCACCCTGTGCACCGCCGTGCGCAACCGGCCGCGCAGCCCCTGCGCTTCACTCAGTCCGATCGCTTCATTGTTGGCGGAATATTGACGCGCCAGAGCATCGAAGGCCCGGTGCTGCTGCTGCAGGGTGGCGGCGATACTGCGCATCTTGTCGTTCGGCAACTCCTTCACCAGCAGCGCCAGCGTTTCGCTGTTTTCCCTGTTGGCCTGCTCGTAATCCTTGCCCAGCTTTCCGCCTTCAAGCATGCGCAACATCAGCGCATCCTGCCATTTGGTCTGTTCTGCCAGCCCGTCGAGATGCTCCTTCATCTTACCGGCTGCAACACTGCGCATGTCCACATCTTCCAGGTCGTTAATGGTTTTGGTGTGGATGATCCCCGCCAGAATCACGGCGATGATGGTCAACAGACCAATACCGGCCATGCGCTGCGCTACTGTTATTTTCTCATGCCATTTCAATGCCTGCGCCATCGTCATTGCTCCCTGTGCATAAAATATACCCGTTCAAAAGCAAATCCCATGCCAGCTTGTACCCGAAAAAATCGAACAGTTTGATGATGTAGCAAATAGAATCAAAAACATCTCTCGCCAAGCCGCAAAGAGCGCAAAGGAAAATCAAAATCATATTCCCATTCGTGGCCAGATTTGTTTTCCTGAAATACGCACTGAACCTATTGATGACCAATCTTGGCGGGCGCATGGGTAATTTTTCTACTCGCTTATTTTGCCTTTCTTTGCGCTCTTTGCGGCTTGGCGAGAGTCGGTTTTGACTGTGTTGTTTTTAAAGCGCTTTCTCCACTGCCACTTCATCGCAGTGGGAGAAGCGGGAGCAGTGAATGCAGACTGTCCAGATTTTGTGCGGCAGGCTCTCTTTGGATACAACCGAATAGCCCTGTCTGATAAAAAATTCGGTCACATAGGTCAGGGCGAACACCTTGCTCACGCCAAGCCCCGACAAGTGAGCCTCGCTGGCTTCAACCAGCTTGCGACCGACACCGTGATGCTGAAAGACCGGATCGACGACCAGCGAACGC
>JALUYG010000213.1 GCA_027013105.1 Mariprofundus sp. | reverse complement strand
AAAGCCGGAGTACGCCCAATGAGGCGGCAGTTGACAGCACTGCTGCTGGCGCTGGTGGGTTGGGGTTGTTTTGCAGCTCCAGCCATGGCGGCAAGCGATCTGCTGGAAGTCTATTTTCTGCCGCTGCAGGAAGCGGCCGATGCGGTTAAAACACAACTCTCCGAGCAGGGGCGCGTTGCGGTTGTGCCATCGCGCCGGGTGTTGATTGTGGATGACGATCGCGCCCATATCGACAAGGCGAAACAGCTACTCAAGCGGCTGGATCATCCGGCCGGGCAGTATACCGTTTATGTCAGTCTTGAAGATTCTGCGGTGCAACGATACAGCCAATCTGCTGCATCCGTGCATGCCATGGCCGGGAATCTTACCGGCGGCTGGGTGCGGTTGCAGGCCGGCCGTCAGCACTCCGACAGCCGGCATCGGCAATCATTCCAGTTGCGTATTTCCGGCCAGCAAGCGGCCAGCATGGAAACCGGCACGATTCAGTCATTCAACCGCCCAACGCGTCTGTGGCTGGCCGGGTACGGCGTAGTCCGGGCCGACAGCGTCGAGATGATTCCGATAACATCGGGTTTTCATGTCACCGTAACGCCGGCAGGAAGCGATAAGGTGCGGGTGCGAATTACACCGTGGATGCAGCGTGCAACAGCGCAGATTCGAGGCCGGAATGAACTGCTCTACGGACTCGGCACGACGAAGCAACCGGCGACGCCGCCATCGCCCGCAGCCAATATGCGGCTCAATGCTCTCCCCGAACTGCAAGCGCAGCCGGCCATTGAGATTGCCGGCGCCGCCACAGAGTTGGTGGTGCCGGTGGATCAATCCGTCACGATTGCGGCTTCAAGTCGCGAGGCCGGGCGGCTGGGCCAGGCGCTGTTGTCGCGGTATTCCAGTGCAGGCAAGCGCCGGTTTGTGATCCATTTTAGGGTGGTCAAAGAGTAATGGCTGCTTATCGCGCACCTGCATATTGAAAAAAGTAGCACTGTAACATGAATACGCCGGCGCACGCCATCGTCAATCTGCTGCTGTTTCGCAAATCGATACGCGAAACGCATGCGGTGGCGATTGTGGCCGGAGCGCTGCTGCCGGATGCGCCGATGCTGCTGTTTTATCTGTGGGCCAGATTGTCTGGCATGCATGAGCGGACGATCTGGCGCGAGGGCTATTTCGATCCCGGCTGGCAGGCGCTGTTTGACGCTTTCCACTCCTTTCCGCTGCTGGGGCTGGCCTGGCTATTGGCCTGGCGTGCGCGTATGCGAGCGTTATCGCTGTTTTTTGTCAGTATGATGATGCATTCGCTGTTCGATTTTCCATTCCACCACAATGATGCGCACCGCCATTTCTGGCCGCTCTCCGATTTCCGTTTTGCCAGTCCGGTCTCCTATTGGGATCCGGCCTATTATGGCCAGTATATTTCGGCGCTGGAGTTGCTGGTCGTGATGGCGGGCGGCGCATGGTTGCTTCGGACTGCCGAATCGCCAACACTGCTGCGTTGCACGGCGGCGGTGTTGTTCATCTATCTGGCATTCTGGGCTGTCGCTGCGGCGATATGGATATAACTGGCAAGGAGCGTGAGCATGAACAGTGACATCCCCCATCGGGAACATCTGTTGACCGGCCTGGGCGCATGTTTCGGCATTATCTGTTGCTATGGGGTCAGCAGTTTGTTTGTAAATGCGGCATCTACCGCGCTGATTATTGCATCGATGGGGGCCGGTTCGGTATTGCTGTTTGCGGCATCGGATTCGCCGCTGTCACAGCCGTGGCCGGCCATTGGCGGCCATCTGTTCTCGGCTTATGTTGGCGTGGCCTGCGCCCGATGGATTCCGGAATTGTGGCTGGCCGCCGCCATGTCGGTGGGGCTGGCGGTCGTGGTAATGCATTATGCGCGCTGTCTGCATCCGCCCGGCGGCGCCACGGCGCTGGTTGCGGTGATCGGTGGGCCGGATATCCATGCGCTGGGCTTTCACTATGTCTGGACGCCGGTGATGCTTAATGCCGTCACCCTGTTTGTGTCGGCGCTGATATTTAATATGTGGAAAAACAAAAGCATTTCACCGCAGAGGACGCAGAGTTCCGCAGAGTAAGGCAAAAGCATAAAA
>JALUYG010000212.1 GCA_027013105.1 Mariprofundus sp. | reverse complement strand
TGGAAGCAGCGCCGGCAATACAATCATGTCAAAAGGATCGTGGCGCTGACATGCGAGCACAAACAGGCCCAGCGGCGCCGATGTGTGCAGTTGCAGCGCGGCAGTGTGAAACACGCCCCGACAATAGGAATGCAAGGCCCCGGACAGATGCATGCGCCGACCCACACTGCGCCAGACCAGTGCAAACTTGTGATCGCCTTGCCGCCAGCTGACATCCACCACGGCAGCGGTATTCTGAACATCCGGGCTGAACTCGGTGCGATCCACGGCCGGCAGCGGCTGACGCAGTGCTGTCGCCTGACCAGCCTCCAGCAGCGGCAACGTATCCTGCAGACCCGGAAACTGTCTGAGCAGCAGCACCGCCTGCGCAACTGCCGCAGCCATCAGCGCCAGCATCATGGCCCCGCAGAGATAGAGCAGATTGTTGGATGAATAGAAGGCTGCAGCCCAGACGCCGAGCAGCGCCGCAACAAATATCACGCCGGGACGGGTGACGCCAAGCTGCCAGCCCGGCGCAACAGGGAGGTGCAGGCCAATCAATGCATTGAGCAGTTTCAGCAACCACGAGGGCAGCTTTAACTCCGCCGGATCATACGCCATGCAGATCACACACCATATTTATATGCCAAGGCACATGCCATAGCAGATGCCACAGGGTCGACGATGACCCATCGTTACGCCGGCACGGGCACGCTTTCCAGCAGGTTCATCAATGCCGCACCGACATCGCCTGCCGCCGCCACCCGGTGCGCCAGGCACGGCAGCCACATCGCCTGCAGATCAGCCGCCGCCACATAATCCTGCCCGTTCAGCCAGGCATAGGCACGGGCCGCCTGCAACAGATCACGTCCGGCGCGCGGAGAAACGCCCTGCCGCATCCATGCGCCATTGCGACTGGCTTCAAGCAGTTGCAACAGATAATCGAGCAGTTTGTCCGACACATGAACGGCAGTCAGCGCCTGACGCGCCCTGACAATATCGCGCCACTGCGCCACCGGCTGCAGTTTCGCCAGTTCCGACTGCCCCGCCTGCCCCAGCAATACCTTGCGTTCAGCCTCTCGGTCCGGATAGCCGATCGAAATCCGCATAAAGAAGCGATCGAGCTGCGATTCCGGCAGCGGGAACGTGCCCAGATGCTCCATCGGGTTCTGCGTCGCCATGACAAAGAACGGGTCGGGCAACGCCCTTGTCTCCCCCTCGCTGCTGACCTGCCCTTCCGCCATCGCTTCGAGCAGCGCCGATTGCGCCTTGGGCGTGGCGCGATTGATCTCGTCGGCCAGTACGATGTGATGAAATACGGGGCCGGGATGAAATATAAAGCGTTGTTCGCCCGGATCGAAAATCTCCACGCCGATAATATCGGCCGGCAACAGATCGGCGGTGAACTGAATACGCCCGAAATCGCTGTTCAGACTGGCGGCGAGCGCGTGGGCCAGCGTCGTTTTCCCGGTGCCCGGCACATCCTCAACAAGCAGGTGTCCGCCAGCCAGAAATGTTACCAGCAGCTGTGCAATCGCCTCATCCTT
>JALUYG010000211.1 GCA_027013105.1 Mariprofundus sp. | reverse complement strand
GCCAGCGAAACGGCGCAGACATCGGTTGCAGTCGTGGCTGCGGCCACATTCACTGCAGCGCCGCTGGCGCTGGTCGCTTCAACCGCTGCAATCGGCGCAATGTTGATCGTTGGCGCAACTGTATCCTTCACAATCACTGTTGTGGTTGCTGTCGCCGTGCCGCCTTTGCCGTCATCGACCGTCAGGGTGATATTGTAAGTGCCATTGGCAAAGTTCACGATCGGGCTCACACCCGTAGCCGAACCGCCTGTCCATGCCCAGGCATAGGTCAGCGGATCACCATCGGGATCGGATGAGGCGGATCCATTGAGTGTCACAGCAGTCGTTGTACCGGTGGATTCAACTGTTTGTGTAACGCCAGCATCTGCAACCGGCGGATGATTGGCCGGTGCAGTGTTATACGTGATCTCCAGACGAGGCCGTTTGGTCGGATCCGGGTTGTCTGAGGAGAACACCATGCTTGAGTTGGCATTCTCGCAAAATGCCTGCAATCGGCTATACGCAATGCCGTAATTGGGAATCACACCATTCTTCCAGTCCTTATAGAGATTGGTGATATCGAGCGTGACAAAGCCGGTATATCCGGTCGAAGTCGTGGGGATATCCACACTGGCCATCACAGTCGGATTGATCGATGGACGGTTGTTATAAGTCAAACCGGTTTCGCTCCATGGGCTGGATATGGCGCGCACCTGCATCGTAGTTGGCGATATCTGGTATGGCCATCCATGCCCACGACCTATATTATGATAAAATATCAGCTTCACATTGGTTGTATCTGCTGCAGCCGGCAGCGTGCTGAGATCAAACTGGTAATAGCTCTGTCCCCACCATGTATTGCAGTTGCTGTTGAAATGGTGGTGCTGGGGCGCCGTTGCATTATTATTATTTGCTTCAGATGGAAACTGATTGTGCAAATCGAAGGTATCCTTGCCGCTGGTTGCGCCCCCCTGATCTGTGCCATCGTTCAGACCTCCGCTGGGTTGAAAAACCATCACGCTGGTTCCGGGCGTTGCAGGCGTGGTGGATGTGACCTTGATATTATCCCAGGTCACCCGGCCATCACCTGCCACGCATGACCGGGTATGCGATCTGACACGCATCATATCCGGGCTGGATGGCAAGGTGGAGAGGTCGATTTGCCAGCTTCCTGAGGCAGTGCCGCCGGGAGGCACGTTGGAAAAAGCACCAAAGCGGTCATAGCCAAAGGTGATAAATTTAATAAGTGATCCATTCTTGTAAAACTGGAAATACAACTGCGAGCGATTATGCGATGTGGGATTGCGCAACTGCTCGAACTTTGCATCGAAGGTAACTTTGGATGTGTTTTTATCGAAGGTGGCCCCGAGGTTATAGTCTTTGAACATCTGGAAGCTACCACAGGTATATCCGCATCCACCCATGAATGTCTCGATGGCGGTTGAGCCGTCAAAGGGAGATACAATCTCCTTGTAGGTTCTGGTACCCGTGCATGGATCACCCAACTCATACGTCCATGTACTCAATGAGCCGGCCGGGATTGGGTCATCGATAATCACTGTGGGAGCTGCATTTGTAATACCTGCCGCAAAGATAGTCAAAATCATACCTGCTGTTGCCTGTGCAAATATTGATAATATTTTTTTCATCTTTTTCCTCCTGATGTGAAATCACATAACATGAGGGCAGAGGATACGCCGGGCCTACTTACAATTGACTTACAGTTGCGAAAATAATTTCTGGATCTTCTTTGAGGGTGCAATTCCATGTTGTTTTTGCAGGGTTAATCTGTACTGATTATACAATCGATGCATCTTGGTGGGGGAGTCGGTCAACTGGTATATATTCAGTAGCGCGTAACATACTGATTCGGCCAGTTCATCGATATTCAGGACTTTCAAACAGATAATTTCACAACGGCCATATTGCTGATTGCCGATCAACACATCAATATGCGACTGTACAATATTGAGAAAACGAACGTGTAATAATTCACGGCTTCCTATCACGTCGGGTAGCTCCATCTCTCCTTCCAATAGAGGGCCCTCATACATCTCAATCAGGCGGACAATCAGAGGCTCGCCTTCCCCATAACTCAGCAGTTCAGCCTGCTTGAGCATATCACTAAAAGCGCTCATTTCA
>JALUYG010000210.1 GCA_027013105.1 Mariprofundus sp. | reverse complement strand
GCTGTTGACCCGCCGGGGCCATACGACATGATTGTCGCATGTCGCTGGATGAGAATGTCGCGCCGTCCTCCCGGCTGCTTACCGTCACCGAGCTGACCGCCCGCATCAAACAGATGCTGGAGGTCGGCTTTTCCCGTGTCGAGGTGAGCGGCGAAGTCTCCCGTCTGACCAGGCCCTCGTCTGGGCATCTCTATTTCACCATCAAGGATGCCCATGCGGCGATTGCCGCTGTGATCTGGCGCTCCACTGCCATGCGGTTGCAATTTCTGCCGCAGGAGGGCGAGGCCTATCTGTTTTCCGGCCACATCAGCCTGTATGAACCGCGCGGCGCCTATCAGCTGATTATCAGCCGCATTGAAGCGGCCGGCGCGGGCAAACTGGCGGCGGAATTTGAACGGCGCAAACAGGCCTGCGCCGAACGCGGCTGGTTTGATTCCGAACGGAAAAAACCGCTGCCTGCGCTGCCGCAGCATGTCGGCATTGTCACCTCCGCCACAGCCGCCGCCTTTGAAGATGTCAAAAAAGTGCTGGCGACGCGTCCGGCCTGGCTGCAGCTGACGCTTGCGCCGGCGCTGGTGCAGGGGCGGAGCGCGCCGGCATCGATTGCAGCCGCGATCAACAGGCTGGCCGTCATGGATGCGCCGCCCGATGTGATCCTGCTGGTGCGAGGCGGCGGTAGTATCGAAGATTTGTGGTGTTTTAATGACGAGGCGGTCGTCAAAGCTGTTGTCGATTGTCCGGTGCCGATTATTTCCGGCATCGGCCATGAAATCGACACCACGCTGGCCGATCTGGCCGCCGATCGGCGCGCCGCCACGCCATCCAATGCCGCCGAAATCTGCTGTCCGGCCCGGGATGAGTTGCGCGGGCGCATTCCCCGGGCGGGCATGCTCAGGCAGCTGTTCCGGCAACAGGTTGAACAGCATCGCCGCATTTATGCATCGCTGCTGCAGCGCCATACGCACGTCTGGCAGCGTAGCGCTGACGCCCGCTACTATCGTCTGGAGCAGTTGCGCGCCCGCCTGCGCCATGCCGCTGTCACGGCCACAGGGCAGGCGCGTTTGCTGCTGCGCCGGATGGAGAAACGGTTGAGGCCGCTGCAGCCGGTGAAACGGCTGCAGCGGCAGCGTCTGGTGCTGGGTGCTGAACAGCGCCGACTGCAGCAGCAGATGGGGGCGCTGCTGCAGCAGAAACGGCGTGTTTTCGACGATATCGCGACGCAGCTCGTCATGCAGCGCCAGTCGCTGCAGGAAAAACGTCAGCAGCTGAATATTCTGCGCGGCAAACTGGGCGAGTTGGATCCGACCTGCGTGCTCGAGCGCGGCTACAGCATGGCGATCGGCTCCGATGGCGGCCTGATCACCCACGCCGCCGGCCTGTCGCCGGGCGAGCGCATGCAGGTGCGATTCCGCGACGGGGCCGTCAATACCACCGTCGATGCCGTTGAGGTGTCGTCATGACTGATCCCCTCGACAAAGTCTTTATGCAACAAACATCGATGCGTGTTCGTGAAGCGTGTGGATTGACGCATAAGCTGCTGCTAGCGTGCTGGCATGGCTGATCTGGAAGCGAAACTCAACACACTCAGGGCGGAAATCGATGCGGTGGACGATGCCTTGCTGGAGCTGATCCGCAAACGCGCCCGGCTGGCATCTGCAGTGGGCGAACACAAGCAGGATCGCGGCAATGCGCCGTTTTACGTGCCCAGTCGCGAGGCCTCGATTATCCGTCGCGTACTGGCGCGCAACGCCGAAGCGGCGGCGCTTGATCATCAGGCCAAAATTCCCGATGAGGCCATTCACGGCATCTATCGCGAAATCATCGGCGCCTGTCTGGCGCTGGAACATCCGATGACCGTGGCTTATCTCGGCCCCGCCGGCACATTCAGTCACACCGCCGCCACGCGCCAGTTCGGCGCCACGCCCGCCTACCTGGCCTGCGGTACGCTGGAGATGGTGTTCGATGAGGTGGAGTCGGGCCGCGCCACCTACGGCGTGGTGCCGGTGGAAAACGCTTTTGAGGGCGCGGTGACGCCGACGCTCGACCTGTTCGCCGATATGGAGCGCGATGTGTTTATCTGCGCGGAGATTCAGTTGTCGATTCACCATCACCTGTTCACCTATGCCGAATCGCTGGATG
>JALUYG010000209.1 GCA_027013105.1 Mariprofundus sp. | reverse complement strand
ATCTGTCGGAAATCTGTTGCCAGAGCGATGTATCGTGCATGGTGGTCATTGCCTGAATAGTACATGCATCATGCCGATCATCCAGTGGAATCATTTTATGTAAATTTTGGCGCAATAGTTGTGAAACAACAGTATTGACATGGAATTGAAGCCATTTATCATGCGCGGCCCTTTTTAGTAACCTTGGGAACAGGAGAAAAACCATGAGTTTTACCTATAAACCTAGCCGTATTCGCCGAGCCCGCCGTCATGGTTTCCGTGCCCGCATGGCAACCCGCTCTGGTCGTGCGGTGATTAACCGTCGCCGTGCCAAAGGTCGCAAACGCTTATCTGCCTGAATTCACTACGCTGCTGCTTTCCTAAGGCGTATCGATTACGGTCTAAAGCCGATTTTTTATCGATGCGAAAAGGGAGACGGCTCAGTGTGGGGAGTCTGAGGTTTGTCTACCGGCCTAACCACCTGGAGCACCCCCGATTGGGGCTTGCAGTTTCCAGGAAGTATGGCAACGCGGTGCAGCGGAACAGATTGAAGCGGCAATTGCGGGACTGTTTTCGTATGAACTGCAGAGGTATCGGAATTGATCTGTTGGTGATGCCGGCAATTAATGTCAGAAGTAAAAACAGCGTTCACCCGCTATCGGTTTCAGCTGATTTTATGCGTGCGCTATCCGTTATTCGCAGCAGGTTAAATTAATGCGCAAGTTGCTGGTGTTGCTGGTCAAGTTCTATCAGTGGTTCGTTTCACCTGTCCTTCCAAGTCATTGCACCCATACGCCCAGTTGTTCTTCGTATATGATTGAAGCCATACAAAGTCACGGCGTGTTACGGGGCGTTTGGCTTGGCGTTAAACGTTTGTTACGTTGTCACCCGTTTTCAAAGGGCGGTTATGATCCGGTGCCATGACACCTGTAGCACGTTAACATGAAATAAACAACGCGCCTGCATGGGGTTTCCATCCCGGAAAATGAAATGTTATCACGGGGGGTGGATCATGCGCGTTAGACTAAACAATAGAAAGATAAAGCTTTAGAGGGAGAATGTATGGAACAGCGCAACATGCTCATAGCGTTTGCCTTGTCGATGGTTGTGCTGCTGGGGTGGCAGGTGCTGTTCCCCGGTCAGCAGGCGCAGCAACAGCAGGAAACTGTATCTGGAACAGATAGCCATCAGTCCGGAGCTGTCGAAAAGGCTGCTCAGCCGCCTGAAATGGCAGTAGCGCAACAGGCTGCAGCCGGAAGTGTGGTAACCGAACCGGCAAAGGTTCAACCATCCAATGCTGTAACGGACGGGAAAATATTTGAAGTTGGTAATGATCTGATTCATCTGAAAGTGAGCGATAAAGGTTGGATTACACAGGGCACACTGTTGACCTACAAAAAATCGATCGAGCCTGATGCTGACAATGTTGATGTGTTGTTTATGGATGATGGCGGGCATGCCGTCTATGCCAATTCCGGGGTTATCGGGGTTCGCCGCATCACGCCGTTTGTAGCGGTGAAGCAAACAGCATCCGTATTAACGCTGCAATCACAACTGCAGGGCGGAAAAGTTTGGCGACGTACATTCAGTCTTGCTCCAGGTAGCTATAAAATAGACATCCATGATCACATTACCAATGGCGCCGGGCTGAAAATGTATCGCCAGGTTGTGGAGCGCAATCCTAATAAGAAGCTGAATACTTTCTATGAACATATGGGCCCTACAGCGCTGATTAATGGTAAACTGGAAGAGCCGGATTATGACGATCTTGCTGATGAGGGCGCGATACGTAAAGCATCTGTCGGCGGCTGGACTGGCGTGATGCACCGTTACTTTATCGCTGCACTTATCTCCAACCCTGAGCAGAATTATCAATACTACTTCAAAGGTGATGGTTCGACATATCAGGCAGGCGTGATTGATGCCGGTAAAGTGGAAGGCGGCGATGCGGTTTTCAGCACGCAGCTGTTTATTGGTCCAAAATCTATTCCGGTATTGAAAAAAGCTGGTTCCGGTCTGGAGCGTTCGGTTGATTTTGGTCTGGTCGCGCCTATTTCCAAACCGATGCATAGTTTCCTGTCATGGTTGTATGGCTATCTCGGTAACTATGGCTGGTGCATTATTGTGCTGGTGCTCACCATCAAGTTGATCTTTTTCTATCCTACCCAGAAGTCGTATGAATCCATGGCCGGCATGCGCAAACTTCAGCCGGAAATGGCGCGCCTCAAGGAACTGTATGGAGAAGATCGACAGCGGATGAGCCAGGAGATGATGGCGCTGTATAAAAAACACAAGGTCAACCCGATGGGTGGGTGTCTGCCGATAATGATTCAGATTCCTGTGTTTTTCTCGCTGTATAAAGTGTTACTGATTTCAATTGAAATGCGTCAGGCGCCGTTTATCGGCTGGATTCATGATATGTCGGTGCAGGATCCCTATTATGTCTTGCCGGTTATCATGGGAGCGTCGATGTTTGTTCAGCAACGACTCAATCCAACACCGCCGGATCCGATGCAGGCCAAGGTAATGCAGTTTCTACCCGTTATTTTTACCGGGATGTTCCTGTTCTTCCCCGCCGGTCTGGTGTTGTACTGGGTTGTGAATAATATTCTTTCAATTATCCAGCAGCGGCTGGTGATGAAGAGGATGAAAGTCGATTAATTCTGTCGATTCTTGTTCGACGATTGCCGCCATTGCCACGGCTGCTGGCCGTGGCGGCATCGGTATTGTACGTATATCGGGGCCCGCTGCACAGGATGTCCTGAAAAAAATTACCGGCCTTGATATTGTTCAACCGAGAACGGCGACACTGACACATTGGCGTGATAGTGAAGGCGAAATCCTTGATGAAGGGCTCGCCTTGTTTTTTCCGGCGCCACACTCCTATACCGGCGAAGATGTGGTCGAGTTGCAGGGGCATGGCAGTCCCGTCATGTTGCGCGCGCTGCTTCAGCAGCTGTATCAACTGGGCTGTAAACCTGCAGAACCCGGTGAGTTTACCCGGCGGGCTGTTGAAAACGGCCAACTGGATTTATCTCAGGCGGAAGCAGTTGCTGCCTGTATTGATGCGGCGACTGTCCGCTCCGGAAAGCAGGCGCTTCGTCAACTGCAAGGGGCTTTAGGCGAGCATATAGAGGGGATCATGGATCAACTGACTGGCCTGGTGGCGCAGGTGGAGGCTTGTCTGGACTTTCCCGAGGATGATATTCCAGCCCTGCATTTTGAAAAGCTGTCGATGCAGTTGCAGCGGAATGTCATCGAACCTGTTGAGGCTCTGTTGCGCACTGCTGAATTCGGCGAGCGTCTTTTTGAGGGCGCTGTGGTGGCGATTATCGGCGCACCCAATGTGGGAAAATCCAGCCTGTTAAATGCACTGGCAGGGCATGATCGTGCGATTGTGAGCGATACCCCAGGCACAACCCGCGATGTGCTGGAAGTAGACTTCGAGGTGCATGGCATTCCGGTTCGAATTGCTGATACGGCAGGCATGCGCTCTGGCGGTGATGCCATTGAGCGGGAGGGGATGCGGCGAGCAGAAATGGCAGCCAGGCAAGCGGATATCACGATTTTTGTTGCAGATGCGATGCGGCCGGATACATGGGAGGCTGCCACAGTCGCCGATATTTATTTGATGAACAAAACCGATATCGTCCACCCCCAGTGCCCCGAATACTTTGTTCCTGTCAGCGTTCGAGAAAAGGTAGGTTTGGAGCTACTGATGGACCGTCTGGCTGAGCACCTTGGCGATATACATCTGTCTGAAGACAACGTATTGGTGACATGCGAACGGCATCGGGTACTTCTGAATGAGACGCTGGAGCACCTACATCTTGCCAGGGAAACGATTGGCGATCAGGAGAAGATGGACCTGACTGCGATGAAGTTACGCAATGCATGGGGAGCTTTGGGCGGTATTCTTGGTATAGGTGATGTTGAATATATTCTAGACCGCGTGTTTGCCGATTTCTGTATTGGAAAATAACAATCGCTGAGTATTACAGTTTTATTCAGTAAGACTGTTTTTTCTTGAAAGGTGCATATGGTTTGTTGCATAATGGGCATCCTTCGCGAGTCATCGTGGGGAATGGGTGGGGAGATCAGAGTTTCTATATTCTAACCTACTGATTTAAAAAGAGTTTTTGGAGATAATATGTCAGCAAAATACCCCGTCATTTCGGTAACAGGATCATCCGGTGCAGGAACCAGTACAGCAAAGGCTGCACTGGAACATATTTTCAGACGCGAGAAAGTCACTCCGGCGATTGTCGAAGGCGATTGCTTTCACCGTTTTGACCGAATGGAATTCAGGGCCAAGGCGAAAGAGTATGAAGCGGCTGGAAAGCGGTTGAGTCATTTCTCAGATGAAGCCAACCTGTTCGATAAGATCGCTGAACTTTTCGAGTCATACCGAAGAACAGGGCGCGGATTAGCCCGCACCTATGTGCATGATGACAAAGAAGCTGAGCTTTATGGCGTGGAAGCCGGAAAATTTACTGATTGGCGAGAGATAGGCGAAGGTTCTGATTTGCTGTTTTATGAAGGTTTACACGGCGGAGTGGAAGAGGTTCGACCTTATGTCGATCTGCTGTTGGGCGTAGTGCCTGTGGTGAACCTTGAGTGGATTCAAAAGATCCACCGGGATACGGGCATGCGTGGTTACTCTCAGGAAGCTGTGGTGGATAATATTCTTTCGCGTATGCATGATTATGTACACTTCATTACCCCTCAGTTTACTTATACTGATATCAATTTTCAGCGCGTGCCACTGGTGGATACGTCCAACCCGTTCATCGCCCGTGATGTTCCTACGCCAGATGAAAGTATGATGGTGATCAGGATACGTAAACCTGAGCAGTGGAATATTGATTTTCCATGGTTGATGGCCATGCTACATGACTCATTCATGTCGCGTCGTAACACTTTGGTTGTTCCTTCATCGAAGTTTTCACTGGCCATGGAGCTTATCTTAACGCCAATTGTGCATGATCTTCTGGAGAAGCGTCGCATCGCAAGGGGTTGATGTTGTGACATCGTAATAAACCAAAAAGGCGGCCAGCGTGCCGCCTTTTTGTTTGCCACCCTTTCTTTCAGTCCCTATTGTTCTTCTCTTTTAAATCGTACCGTTCGATCTGATGGTTTCGTCGGAAACTATCATTCTTATAAAGAGACGGAGGTTTGTTTCACGTGAAACACCCTGAAGTTGCCGATGTCATTGTGGTTGGCGCTGGCCATGCCGGCTGTGAAGCGGCTTGGGCGGCGGCCAGTCGAGGCGCTCATGTGCGGTTGATCACGCAAAACCTGGATACGATTGCCAAGATGTCCTGCAATCCTGCCATAGGCGGCATTGGCAAGGGGCATCTCGTTCATGAGGTGGATGCTTTAGGTGGACTCATGGGGGAGGTTGCAGATAGCTCTGCACTCCAGTATCGAGTGCTCAATAAGAGAAAAGGCCCGGCAGTTCAAGCGACGCGCGCGCAATGTGATCGCAGGCTCTATCACATGGAAATGCGAAAGCGTCTGGATATGCACCCGAATATTTCCCTGCACCAGGGAACAGCATCGTCGTTGTTATTTCATGGCGATGCTATTGCGGGAGTTGTGGATGAGCTTGGTTTAAAGCACGAGGCTGCTGCTGTGGTTCTTACTACAGGCACATTTTTATGTGGTATGATTCATGTCGGAGAGAAAACTATCCCTGCTGGTCGTGCAGGTGATGCGCCAGTGATTGGGTTGACCGATGAGCTTTATCGATCTGAATTAAAGCTTGGTCGTTTGAAGACAGGAACCCCTCCCAGGTTGGATAAGATGAGTATTAACTGGAACCAGTTGGAGAAACAGCCTGGTGATCTTGATGCAGCACCGTTCTCCAGTACGGTTCAGGCGATTACTGATGATCAGGTTGAGTGCGCTATCACAAGAACCAATGAAAGAAGCCATGCAATCATTCATGAGAATCTGTCAAAGTCTGCTATGTACGCTGGAAATATTACCGGTGTTGGTCCTCGCTACTGTCCAAGTATTGAAGATAAAGTTGTTCGATTTTCCGATAAATCCAGCCATCAGATTTTCCTGGAGCCGGAAGGTCGAGATCACAACGAGATATACCCGAATGGAATATCGACGTCCCTGCCTGTTGATGTGCAGTGGGCATTTATCCGATCGATCGATGGTCTTGAGCAGGCTACCATTATTCGTCCGGGGTATGCGATTGAATACGATTATGTTGACCCTACCGAGTTAAGGTCAACGCTGGAAACAAAAAAGATTGCGGGTCTGTTTCATGCCGGTCAGATCAATGGAACGACAGGGTATGAGGAGGCGGCTGCCCAGGGGTTATTGGCGGGAATCAATGCTGCGGCCTGTTCATTGGGGCTGGAGACCTGGGTACCGAGCAGATCAGAGGCTTATCTGGGCGTGCTGGTAGATGACCTTGTCACCAAGGGAGTTAGTGAGCCGTATCGGATGTTTACATCTCGAGCGGAGTTTCGTTTACAACTGCGTGAGGATAATGCTGACATCAGGCTAGGTGATACAGCAATTGCACTTGGCCTATACAACGAAGAACGGAAGCGGAAGTTTGATGAGAGGAAGGGCAGGCTTGCTTCTGAGTTTGTACGGGTAAAATCGACGGTTGTTGGCGTAAATAGACAATGGCGGGAACGACTGTTTGAGTTAAACCTCCCTGTTCCGGCCAGGCCTATGGGTTTGATCGCATACACCCATCGCGATGATGTGCAGGCTGAACATGCTTTGAGGTTGTTGGATGTTGATCATGAATTGGACAGCCAGAGCTTAAGGTCACTGCTTGCCTTAATGCATTATGACGGTTATCTGGATAAGCAATTGGTGGAAATTAACCGTTTTAAGAAGATGGAACAGAAACAAATTCCGCGGACGCTCGATTATTCTGAAGTAAAAGGACTTAGCATTGAATGTCGCCAGATTTTAAGCCGTGTGCAACCGGCTACGCTTGGTCAGGCGTCAAGAATTTCTGGCGTGACGCCATCTGCGATAACATGTTTAATGCTTTTTCTGGCGAAGTGTGATGCGAACTAATTTGATTCATCTATATGTTGATGAGGTGCTTAAGTTTCGTAAGGCCCTGAACTTGACGTCGATTTCTCAGGCGGATCTGTTTTATAGCAGGTTTATTCAGCCCTCAATTACTCTCGGGCGTTGGATGCCGACCCAGGGGCGTATGCTGGATATCGGTAGTGGCATGGGTATTCCAGGCATTCCACTGCTTATTTCCAAGCCAGAATTAACAGGGGTTCTTGTTGAGCGGCGAAAAAAACGCGCTGAGTTTCTCCGGCATATTGTTCGAAAATTGAAATTGGATGCTGAGGTCTATGATGCAGATGCATCCGCCTTGCCTCCCCTCCATGCCGATGTGTGTGTGGCAAGAGCGGTGACGGATCAGAGCCTGCTACTTGAGATGTGTTCGATACATGTGAATCCCGGTGCTATTGCAGTATTTCCTGTTCCGCAGGGAGATGGTTTTGTCGAGGCTGAAGGCTGGATGGCGTTGCAGCAGCATTTGATAGAATTGGGTGGTGGGGGAGAAACAACCGTGCAGCAAGTCTGTTGTTACCAATATCATAAGCCTGAAGAGGGTGCAGGGGGTTTCACGTGAAACATCAAGGCTTAGGGCCAGTTGTTGCAATTGCGAATCAAAAAGGTGGCGTAGGAAAAACGACCACAAGCATCAACTTGGCTGCATCACTTGCAGCACTTGACCAGCGCGTGCTGCTTGTGGATCTTGATCCGCAAGGAAACTCTACATCCGGTCTTGGCGTGGCTCAGGGCGATGTCTCATCGGGTACTTATGATGTCCTGATGGGCGAAAAGTCATTGCAAAGCAGCATCATGACAACCGAATTCGATCAACTTTTTTTGTTACCTGCGAGCATGGATTTGGCTGGCGCGGAAGTGGAATTGGTTAGTGAAATAGGGCGTGAGTTGAAGTTAAATAGCGCCTTTTCGGATTACAACGGTCAAATGTTCGACTATGTGTTGATCGATTGCCCTCCTGCATTGAGTCTTTTGACTGTGAATGCGTTGACTGCATCAGACCATGTGCTTGTGACGCTGCAAACAGAGTTTTATGCTATGGAGGGGCTGACCCAGTTGATGGGCTCGATTCGTCGAATCAGGCAGGCGCTGAATGCAACGCTGGCGATGGATGGGATACTGCTGACGATGGTGGATCGTAGAAATAATTTATCCACCCTGGTTGAGGAGGATGTTCGGGCATATTTTGGTTCACAGGTATATGAACAAGTGATTCCAAGAAATGTTCGTTTGTCCGAAGCGCCCAGTTATGGCGTTCCTGTGATGTACCATGATGTACGGTCAAAAGGGGCTCAGGCTTATTTATCGGTAGCGAGAGAATTCATGCACCGGCGCAAGGTTTGACGAGTTGATCCTGTATGAGTGAGGAGGTGATATGGCAGTAGTGAAAAATCGAGGGCTTGGTCGCGGGCTGAATGCGCTGTTGGGCGACACTCCGACTCCAGAGGTGATGCGGCAGACAACACATATTCCAATATCAAAAATAAAGCCGAACAGCTATCAGCCGAGAAGTCACTTTTCTGATAATGAGTTGGAAGCACTCACGGAATCGATTCGTCAGGAAGGCGTGCTGATGCCCATTCTTCTTCGTCCTCAGGGGGAGGGGTTCGAACTGATTGCGGGGGAGCGGCGCTGGCGAGCATCACAGGCTGCGGGCTTGACAGAAATCCCGGCTGTGATCCGCCAGGTGAATGATTTGCAGGCGCTTGAGCTGGCGATTATTGAAAATGAACAACGGGACGATTTGACAGCCATCGAATCGGCTCAGGCATACCGCAGAATGATCGATGAGTTTGGCTGTACGCAGCAGCAAGTGGCCGAAAAAATCGGCGTGTCTCGCGTTCAGGTGAGTAATTTGATCCGCTTGCTGCAGTTGTCCGATATTATTCAGGAACTGGTTGGGAAGCGGCAATTGAGCATGGGCCAGGCGAGGCCTCTGGTGGGTCTGCCTGCGCCCGTGGCTGAAGAACTTGCGCGCCAGTGTATTGAGCATGGCTGGAGCGCGCGCCAGATGGAGCGCGAGGCAAAGAAAGCCGCCAGATCGAAACCTGAAGCTGTTGAAAAAGAGATGGATGCAGATGTGATGGCGCTTCAGGATGAGTTAACCCGAAAGCTGGGCTTGTCAGTCGAGATTGTGTGCAGAAAAAATGGCGCAGGAGAAATGCGCATCCGCTATACGCAGGCAGCTGAACTGGATGGTGTTCTGAGGAAGTTGAGAGCTTGAAAAACAACGTAAAAACAATAACTTGCGAGTTTATTCATGCGTGTGATCGATGCGGGTGAATGGTAAGCCGTTAAGGGCTGTAGAATGGCATGTAGATTCCGGCGGCGTGCAGTGGATCGAACAAAGGTTGCTGCCGCACAGGTTCCAGCAAGTTGTGTCCATCAATGCAGAGGATGTCGCTGTGGCCATCGAGTCGATGCAGGTGCGAGGTGCGCCGACAATTGGCGCTGCTGCAGCGTATGGACTGGCATTGGCATGGAAGCAGGATGAAGCGCATTTTCGGGAGTACTGGCTGCCGAGGTTCAGGAGCACAAGACCCACAGCTGTCAATCTGTTTCATGCCTGCAATGTGATGGAGCAATGCGCCGGATCAACTCCACAGGCAAGTCAGATGATTGCATGTGCACAGGCATATGCAGATGCCGAAGTGGCGGCGAATCGCCGAATTGGCGAGCATATGGCGAACTTACTGGCGGTAGGCCGGAGAAGCATACTGACCCACTGCAATGCGGGCTGGCTGGCGGCTGTGGACTGGGGTACGGCGACGGCAGGTATTTATCAACTGGCGCAGGCCGGAGAGAGTCCGTTTGTATGGGTGGATGAGACAAGGCCACGACTGCAGGGCGCTCGCCTGACGGCATGGGAGTTATCTCAGGAGGGCGTCAATTGCCGCATTCAGGCTGATAGCGCCGCAGCATGGATGATGGCGCAGGGAAAGGTGGATGCGATCGTTGTTGGTGCGGATCGTATTGCGGCCAATGGCGACGTGGCGAATAAAATCGGCACATATGCGTTGTCGCTGGCGGCCAGAGAGCATGGTGTGCCGATGTATGTTGCAGCGCCGGCCTCCACCTTTGATGACCATTGTCCCGCCGGCAACGAGATTCCAATTGAGCAGAGAGGCGACAACGAGGTGCTGTGCGTGGATGGGGCAGATGGTGAGGGTCAGGTTCACAATGTACGGATTGCGACATCGGGGGTCGGGGCCAATAATCCGGCTTTCGATGTGACGCCTTATGAGAATCTCAGCGCCATAGTCAGCGAACAGGGGGTCTGGCATGCATGAAAATAGATGTAGCGTCGTACCGAACTGGAACAGGCAAGCGGCCATGGCGCGGGTGCATGGATGAAACGGACAGCGATTTACCCAGGCACATTTGACCCGATCACGCTGGGGCATGTCGATGTAGTGATGCGAGGGCTGAAACTGTTTGACCGCATTGTCATCGGCGTGGCCGACAATCCGAATAAAGGCCCAATGTTTGATGTCGCCGAGCGGTATGCCATGGTCAGCGAAACATTTTCGGCGGAGTCCAGTGTCCATGTCGCGCGGTTTTCCGGGTTGCTGGTTGATTTGGCGCATGATCATCAGGCCCATGCAATACTGAGAGGCCTGCGCGCTGCTTCCGATTTTGAGTACGAATTTCAGATGGCGACCATGAACCGGCGGCTTGATGCAGCGATTGAGACCGTTTTTGTCATGGCGCGGGAAGATTATACGTTCGTTTCTTCCAGGTTTATTCGTGAAATATCAACGATGGGCGGGGATGTATCTGCGTTGGTGCCCGAACCTGTATTGTCGCGGCTGAACAGGCCGTGAGAGCCTGTTTTTATCCATTTTAAGAATATAAAATTTCTCACTACTGTCCCGACATTTTTTCAAATAAATTCAACTGTTTACACATATCGCAATTCTCCTGTTTGGGCTCTTGCTCTGCAAGTGCTTGATATAAAGGCATTCTTTCGAAAATTGTCAGGCTCAAAATTTGTAGAATTGTGTAGAGGCTGGCATCCAGATTGAGTCGCTTTTTGATGATGGCCACCAACACATAGACGGATACTGCGATCCATACCTGAGTTTTGACCGCATTTTCCGTGGTGCCGAAAAAGGATTTGATACGCAGATGCTGCTTGATCCACTTGAAGAACAGTTCCACCTTCCAGCGATGACGATAGAGCTTGGCGATGGTCAGTGCTGGCAGTGAAAAATTGTTGGTTAGAAAAACGAACAGCTTGCCGGTTTCTGTATCGCGATATTTGATGCGCCTGAGTTTTGCTGGATAGTCCTTTCGGGAATAAAAGCCGGTTAACACTATAGTCTGGTCGCACCTGAGCCCTGTCGTTTTGTCCACGGGGTGAGAGTACAATCTTCTGAACTGAAGGTTGGATTTGGCTCGCGTAACAAAGAACGCCATACATTGGTTTAACTCGAACAACCTGCCGAAATCCACATAGCCTCGATCCATCACGTAGAAAGAACCCGCCTCGGGAACCAAAATATCCAGAACATTGACGTCGTGCAGTTTGCCATCGGAAATATGGATAAACGTGGGAATATTGCCGCGCAAATCCAGCAAGGTATGCAGTTTGACTGCTGCCTTGGCCGTGCGGAAACGCGCCCACGGAAATACAGACAGACAAAGGTCGATGGTGGTCGAATCCAGGGCGTAGATGGTATTGTCGAGATCCAGCCCCAGCTCTTCGTCCACATACAGCTTCCGGGCGACCGGAATCAATGCCTGCGCAAAGTCTGCATAAATCCGCCAATCTCTCCGCTCGTTCGCTTTGGCTAATGTCGTTCGCGAAATCCCGCCATGAATGCCCATATGGTGCAGCTTCGACTTCTGGGCGCGCAGACATGCTTCGATATCCCGAAGGCTCTCCCGATAGGTGAGTTGGGCGAAGGCCATGGCATAATACTGATCCCGACAGGTAAAGCGCTTCACCTTGAAGTTGCCTTGGTAACGGGACACACATCGACGAAACGTGTGCATTGGAAGATGCCCCATAATCTGAGAAAAGATAAGCTGGCCTGAATGCATAGGTAAAACCCTCCCGCCGTTGAAGTACGGCAGAAGCATTGTGCAAAGCACAACCCGATTTCAAAACCCTAACACCCATAAATATCTATTTTCCCCTTATTTCCCAACAAATTTATAGGCTCCCTGCAACAAACGTCGGGACACCAGTGACACAAGCTAATTTCGAAAGGAGAGATCAAACAGGCTTCCATGGCTGATAACA
>JALUYG010000208.1 GCA_027013105.1 Mariprofundus sp. | reverse complement strand
TCTCGCTGCATCGCGGCGGCAGAACGCTGTTTTCAGGTTTGGACTGTGTCTGCCGGGCTGGCGAAGCGGTGGTGATCCTCGGGCCGAACGGCGCCGGCAAATCGAGCTTGCTGCTGGCACTGGCAGGGTTGATGCCGGCCGACGGAGCGATCGAAATTGACGGGCAGCCGCTGCATCACTACACACGCGAGGAGCGCGCCCGGCTGATCGCCTGGCAGGGGGCGTTGCCACCGGCCGAATTCGGATTGACGGTGGGCCAGCGGCTGGAGTTGGCGGCAGCAGCGGGGAGTGGCGATATTGCAGCGGTTGCCGAGCGCATGGAGATTGCAGCGCTGCTGGGGCGTGCGCTGGGCGAGCTGTCGAGTGGCGAGCGTCAGCGCACGGAGCTGGCAGCGCTGATGCTGCGCGATGCGCCGATCTGGCTGCTCGATGAACCGACCGCCCATCTCGATCTGAAACATCAGATTCAGTGGATCGATATCCTCAAAACAGAGCGGCGGCAGGGGCGGGCGATCATCGCTGTGCTGCACGACCTGCAGCAGGCGCTGGCTATTGCCGATGCGCTGATTCTGATCGATGGACAGGGCGGTGATGGAGGTGAGATGAGCGGCGTGCGCTACGGGCGGGCAGACAGTCTCGGCACTGCAGCGCAGCTCGGCGAGCTGTTTCAGGCGCCGGTTATCAAACAGGGGCAGATATTGCTGCCCGACTATGGAGAGAGCGTATGAAACCACGGGAGAGACGCACCGGTCTGGTACTGGTGCACACCGGCGAGGGCAAGGGTAAATCATCATCGGCTTTCGGGGTGGCCTTTCGCGCCGCCGGCTGGGGCATGAAGGTCTGCGTGATCCAGTTTATCAAGGGCAAATGGAAAACCGGCGAGCAGCGCGCTGCTAAAAAGTTCGACAATATCGAATGGCATGCACTTGGCGATGGTTTTACCTGGGATACCAAGAATCCCGAGCAGGATATCAAAACAAGCCGGGAGATCTGGGAGTTCTGCCAAGAGAAGGTGCGTTCACACGAGTTCGATATGCTGGTCTTCGACGAGGTCAACTACTGCACCGGCTACGGCTGGATTGAAGGGGCGGAGATCGCCGATTTTATCCGCGCCGAGAAGCCGAAATGGATGCACCTGATCCTGACCGGCCGCAATGCCGCACCCGAGGTGATCGAGGTCGCCGATACCGTCACCGAAATGAAGCCGATCAAACACGCCTTCGATGCCGGCATCCCGGCCACGCAGGGCATTGAGTTCTGATTCCGTAACAGGACTGTATTCGACATAAGAGTGCATCTTATATCGAAAAGTCCTTGTCAAATCGATATAAGAGCCACGCGGAAGGTTTGGATTTGAATTCTGTTTGCAAAGTCACATCATTCACATTGCGGGTTGAAGGTATTACCCTCCGGCTGGCGATTTACAAGGGCCGGGAGGGATAATGCCGACGCTGAACTGGATCGGAAAGGAAGCAGTTGTGAAACACCACAAGGAGGTGCCGTACCGGCTGCTTGAAGCCGACCCTGACCTATCCTGTGGCGACGCCGATTCCGGCAACCTGATTGTGCAGGGCGACAACCTGCATGCGCTGAAGGCGCTCTTGCCGCGCTATGCGGGCAAGGTGAAGTGCATCTATATCGATCCACCCTACAACACCGGCAACGAGGGTTGGGTTTACAACGACAACGTCAACAGCCCGGAAATCCGCCGCTGGCTTGGCGAGGTGGTCGGCAAGGAGGGAGAAACGCTCGACCGCCATGATCGTTGGCTCTGCATGATGTATCCCCGCCTTGTCTTGCTAAAACAGTTCCTGCGCGAAGATGGATCTATCTGGATTTCAATGGATGAATCAGAAATTGGGCATTTGCGATGTCTGATGGACGAAGTGTTTGGGCAACAGCGTTTCATTGCTTGTAATGCATGGCAGAAGCGTTACTCGCGGGAAAATCGAGGGGCAATCGGCGATGTTCACGAGTACGTGATGGTTTACGCACTAAACCCTGGTTTATTTCAGACAGTTCGCAACCGAGTTCCTATTGATGAGAAGCAAGCGAAAGTCTACAAAAACCCAAACAATGATCCAAAAGGTAGATGGTGCGGGATACCAATGACTGCGCAGGGTTACCGGCCGAACCAAATGTACGAAATTGAAACTCCTTCTGGAAGAAAGCTCAGGCCGCCAGAAGGACGATGTTGGTCAACAATTGAAAGTGAGTTTTTGAAACTTAAGGCCAATGGACGGATTTATTTTGGAAAAAATGGAAATTCCCAGCCAAACATTATTCGCTACTTGTCAGAGGTTGAGGGGTTTGTTCCTTGGACATGGTGGCCGCATGAAGAAGTCGGCCACACTGATGAGTCTCGAAAAGAGGTACAAGTCATTTTCGGAACCCAAACAGCATTTGATACCCCAAAACCCACCCGCTTAATCCAACGCATCCTTCAAATAGCGAGCGACAAAGATGCACTGATTCTTGATTCATTCGCTGGGTCGGGAACAACCGGCCATGCGGTGTTGAAACAAAACGCCGAAGACGGGGGCAATCGCAAATTCATTCTTGTTGAAATGGATGAGGGCATCGCGCAGAGCGTGACTGCGGAGAGGGTAAAACGGGTTTCGTCCGGATATACCAACCCCAAGGGGCAGGAGATTGAGGGGCTGGGCGGCGGGTTCCAGTTCTGCCGCCTGTCTGCCGAGCCGCTGTTTACCGCCGACGGCCAAATCCGGCCGGATGTGTCGTTTGCGCAGCTTGAAATACGACCTTCTCGAAAATGGTATCAATACGGAATATTTTCATGCCTCCGAGGATGTGCAGGCAGTTCGGAACAATGTCTTTTCCATCATCCGTGAAAATCTGGGACACATGCATATTTGTTCAATAATCGCGCAGAAGAACAAAGCTAACCCTTCGATTCGTGAACAAAGCACTTTTTACACCAAAGTATTTCGTATGCTGATGAAGTGGGTGGTTGAAAAGCATGTGCATGGAAAAAGGTATGAGAAAGTAATCCTGTTTACAGATATGTTGCCAGTTGCCAAAAAAAAGAAAGCGATGGAAAAAGGCGTGAAGCTGGAGTTTGCTGCGCTATTGAGAGAAGGCATTGAATACAGTATCTATCATCATCAGTCGAAATCAAACCTGAACCTTCAGGTCGTCGATTATTGTAACTGGGCAATATGGCGAAAATGGACGACTGGCGATACCCGATCTTATGACCTGATCAATTCACGAATTGATGCAGAATGGGATGTTTTCAGAAGTGGAACGACTGAATATTACTAGGGCGAAAATGCGACCACCCCTGCTATCCTCCGAAAAGGAAGAGCTCCATGAGCTCTTGTCACAGGGGTGGAACCTTTTTTTCTTCGCTGCGAAGCCTGATTCCAAAAAAACGGGCAGTCAAATATTTTGAAGATTCTGCTTGCTCACGGCTCATCCGATGCGCGCCATGCCGAACAGGTGCGAAGGCTGGCAGCGAATGTCTCCGAAAAACTGGGCGAGCAGGTTGGCTGTGCCTTTCTGTCTGATGAAACGCTGCCGAGGGGCGCGCGGGTGCTGCCGCTCTTTCTCGGTCACGGCCGACATGAGATGGTGGATGCCCCGGCCCTGGTGGAGCGATCAGGCGCTGTGCTGCTGCCGTCGCTGGCGCATCATGCCGATGCGATTGCGGCACTGGCCTGTGATCGGGTGATGCAGCAGAGGCGGCCGGACAATGCGCTGTTCGGGATCTACCGCTATGACGGTTTCGAGGCGGTGACCAGTGCGTTGACCCGACTGCATCCGGACGGTGCGCGGATAGTTGTGGGCGCGCTGCATGGCGAGCCTTCGATTCACGACCGGATAATACGTTGGCGGCAGGGCAACGGCGGATTGATCATCCTGCAGCCGATGCTGCTGTTTGACGGCAACAGCATGGATGAGATGGCCGAACAGGTCAGCACTGCTGAGGTCGAAACCCTGCCGGTGCTGTCTCAGGGTGATGATTTTGCCGAATTGATAGCATTACTGCTGAAAACTGATCGAACCTAACGCGCATGGACTTTTCCACCCCGTGATATGAAACATTATCACAGGGTGGAAAAAGTCCATGCAAGCGCGTTGTTTGTTTTATGTTAACTAAAAAGCCCCGCTTTCATCCGCAATGTGTGGTGCGGGTCACGGATCGACTGTTAAAACATCGCCAGCATCGCACCCATGCGAAAAGCAAAACTTAACATTTCAATGAGAACACGCGCCCTTTTGACGATATCTCTGTGGTTAATGGCCCTGCTGATGTCAGCCTGTACGACCAGCATCCAGTTTGTCAGGCAGCCTGAACTATCAAAAAGCATGACCGTGCAGCCGCCTGCCGCTCATGCGTACAGCAGTAAAAAAGCGCAGTTTTTTGCTCATCTGAAGCCGATTGTGGTATCCGAAAATGTGCGAATCCTGCGCCTGCGTCAGAAGATTACAGATTTAAAGGCCAAGACCACGCTAAATCGCCGACAATCGGCATGGTTGCAACGAATCGGCGCAAGCTATGGTGTGAGAATATCTGCACAACCCGCCTATGAGCAGTGGCAGCAACTGCTGGATCGCGTCGATATTGTGCCGCTGGAGATGGCTCTGGCGCAGGCAGCCAACGAGTCGGCCTGGGGCCAGTCGCGCTTTGCCCGGCAGGGCAATAACTATTTCGGCCAGTGGTGTTATCAGAAAGGCTGCGGGCTGGTGCCAAAACAGCGCGCCGCCGGCGCACATCATGAAGTTCGCCGCTTTACGAGTCCGGCGCAATCGGTGCGCGCCTATCTGCACAACATCAACAGTTCAGCTGCCTATGCCGAGTTTCGCGCCATTCGTCACAGCTTGCGCGTACAGAGTAAGCCGCTGGATGCGCAAAGGCTGGCAGTCGGGCTAAAATCCTATTCCGAACGCGGCATGGCCTATGTGAGAACCATTCAAACGATGATCCGCAGCAATCGACAACTGATCCTGAGCAGCCCGGCTGATTCCTGAAAGACTGACAGTTACAGCGTCTTCAAAAATGCCGTTAAATCAGCCAGTTTGGCAGCATCGCAAATATGTTGCGGCGGCATTTTTGTTTTAGCGGAGGGGTTGCCTGTCAACACTTTGATGGCATTTCTGGAGTCGCAATCCCACAAATGCAGGTTTTTCTCATTCCAGACCCAGCCACCGGCCTTCAATGCCTTGCTGTATCTCATATCCGGCATGATGCCGGCACGGCGACCGAACACCCCTTTCAAACCAGGGCCGACCTTCTTTTTATCAGTGAAGTTGTGGCACCCCTGGCATTTGCGCGCAATCTTTTTGCCTCTGGCGACATCGCCGCTGGTTGCGGAATGCTGAGCCCCGGCGCTCGCCGCAACCGGCGAAGCAACTGCCTTCGGCGCTTTTTTCACCGCTTGCTTGATGGCTTTTTCAGGCACCGCATTTTTGATCCTTTTCACCGGTTGTTTGGCCACCTTCGCGCCCTGCGACACCACTGAGGCTCGGCTTCCTGACGCAACTTTCGTCACCGCCTTTTGTATAGTTTCAGCCGTTGCTGCCGCCGTGACTGGCTGCGCCGCATCCGGCTGTTTCATCGCTTGACGAAGCGTGTTCGCGGTGCCGGCCGGCTCCGGTTTGGTGACGGCGACAGCGCTTTTCACCGGTAACTTTTCCGCCTGTTTCGATACTGCATCAGGCCGGGAGGCAGTCCGGGCCGGCTGCTGCGGTGCTGTAGCGCCTGGCTCTGCCGGCGCCGGGGATTCCGGAGCTTGATTGTCCTGGCATGCGCTTAGCGCCAGGATCGTTAATATAGTAAATAACAGTCTGTTTTTCATTATCTTCTCCTTCCGGTCATGCATGGTTTCGCCAGCGCCTATAGTGGCATACCATAGCTTTCGATGCGTCATAAGAACAGGCGGCGCTACCGAAGCGTGTCCGGGCGAATCTCAATCATAGATATTTTCTGCGTCTGTTCATGCAATCGTGCGATCAGGCTGGTGGCAGGTTTATGCTGCCGCCATTCATAAACAGATACAAACGCCATGACCTGCTGCACATAACGCCGCGTTTCATTAAACGGGATCGCCTCTACCCACGCCTCGGGCGTATCGAACGGCGTACGCTCCAGCCAGTGAGCCACCCGATGCGGCCCGGCATTGTAGGCGGCTGCAGCCAGTGCAAGATTTCCGAAACGGGCTTTCTGGGCGGCCAGATAGGCTGCGCCAAGCCGTATATTGACCGTGGGTGAAAAGAGTCTGGGCGCAGCCTTGCCCATCCCCAGTTGGCGGGCCACTCTGCGCGCTGTTTTCGGCATGAGCTGCATCAAACCTTTGGCGCCAACGTAGGAGACGGCCTGCTGATTAAAAGCGGATTCCTGCCTGATGATGCTCCAGATGGCAGCCGGCTTCAGCCCTGTGGCGTCGGCAGCATGCATGACCGCGCGCCGGAATGCGACAGGGAAACGATCCGGCAGGGCATTGGCTTGACCAGCTTTGAATGCGGCTCGAATCACCTGGTCATGCCAGCGCCATGCTGCCGCCAGCACTGCCGCCGCCCGCCATGTTACAGTATTGGCGCCTGCCAGCGCATGTTGCCATTCGCGGGCTGCCTTGCTGCGCTGATCCAGTTGCAGCCATTCATAAGCGCGCTGAATCGCCGGCATCTTTTTTATCGAGGTCAGTTCGGCATCAATCTTCGTCGTCTGATCCGAACTGATCGGGCCGGATGATGAAAATTTAAAGGGCTGCCCAAGTCGTTCGGCGCTAAGAAAACTATAATACCCTCTCTCTTTTGCCAGTTTGGCAAACAGAAAACGCGCCGCTTCAGGCTCTCCCAGCGCTTCAGCTGCACGCGCCGACCAGTAGATCCAGCGGCTCTGTTGCTGTTGTGTTTTGGGCATCGCTGCAATGGCCTGCAGCGTGCTTTTCCAGTCCTGCTGTAAAATATAGAGCCGCACCCGCCAACCGCGCGTATCTTCGTTTTGCAGTGAGTCGGGCAACCCGGCCAGCCAGAGCGCTGCATCAGGCATGTGTCTCCTGGCTGCTTTCAAAGCGACATCGCGTTGCTGTTTGCTGATAGCTATTTGCTGATCATCGGTCAACAGCGGTCGCAGTTTTAGTTGCTGCAGCAGCAGCCATGCCTGTTTCGGGTCGGATCGGGATAATCGTTTGATGCCGTCACGAAGCGCCATGATGGCAGGCGCGCCTGCCATGCCTGCAGGCCACCGCCGCAAGCTCTCTTCGGGACGCCGCTGCACCGCGCGCCAGTATCTAAGCCACTGCTTTTGCATGGCGGGCAACGGCTCAGCCAGTCGGAAAATCTGTTTCCAGCGACCGCGACGTGCCAGATGTCCAATCCTGCCCCAGCGTTCGGCACGACTGGGGTGGCCTTGGTGCAACCATGCCTGATGCAGGCCGGCCATGGCATATGACGGAGTTTTACCCTGTTGCCAACGCGCGCCGTAGAGTTCCATCGCTTCGCGTTTGCGCCCGGTATGCCATAACGTGGAGATGGTCAGATCCCGTAAATGCGAACGCAGGGAGGGAAAGCGAGTCAGGATGCTTTCGGCTTGCGACCAGCGCCCCCTTTTGGCCAGACTTTTCAACCAGGCCCGGCGTAAATTCCATGCTTCAGGAATGTCGGCATTCTGCGCCAGCGTTGAAGCCGCCAGCTTGTCGTCGCCCCGTTTCAATTTGCTTCTGGCATACCAGATATCCAGATAAGGCGTTAAAGGATAGCCCGACAGCCTGCCTCGCAGGGCATGAAAGCGTTTGAAGTGATGCCTGTTTAAAGCTCTTCGGGCAAGTTTAAACAGATGTCGCTGCCGGCTCAGAGAATATTGTATTGCATCTGCTGGCGCGGCTGTTTTCTGTTTTGAAGCTTGGTGGAGTTTTACACGTTTTGTGGCCATCGTTGTTGCTGCAGACTGTTGAGAAGTAGATTCTTTGATGGCCGACGATTTGATTAGAGCGTTGGAGATTGCGGAATCTGTAAGTCCGGGGCCAGTGATTGCAGACTGCCGGGCGACAGATACAGTTGCGGCCGCCTGCACAGCAGAAGCCCAGCACAATAATACAATCACAATACCCGTCGCCGGCAGTCGCATCTTCCACCCCGCCCGGAAATAGATTCCGGCGAAGAGATTATACGCAAGAGTGGCGAAGCACCAGACATTCTCGGAGAATGTCTGTGACCACCGTCACAATTTACCACACTCCTTCGACGGGCGGGTAAAGATCGCGCCCTCGACACTACTGAATAACATTAACTGTTACCTGCTAATCAGCACCATCGGGTTTAACGGCATGCCATTCCAAACCATGGGTGTTCGCAGCAGTTCGATTCGAGCAATGGCCTTGTTGCCCGGCACGTTTACACCCCATGTTTTGTAGCTGGATGATTTCAGCGGATCCGTTGCTGTTGCCGGCATGGCTCCTGTCGGCCTGAACCAGGAACGGAATCCGTATTGCAGTACGGCGTGATACTGTGTTCCATCAGCATAGGTCACCCTCAATGTGTAATCGCAGCCGGAGGCACTGCAATACCACGGATTGGCGCTGGTATTGGGAACTATACTGGCGAGATCAGCCGGCCTGGTCGGGTCGATGGTGCGGCGCAGATTACCGACATATGAAATCGGCGGATAAATCTGGGAGACGCTGGTGTCCACGGATGCCGCATTGCAAGCGCCGATCCCCGGCGTGGTGCAAGGGGTATTGCTGTAGGTGACGATAATGGCGTGAACAGGCACGCCTGTGACATTGGGCAGTGTTCTGTCCAGTCCATACAACCCCTTTTGCGTGGTTGCTGTCGATGCGTCCACTCGCACCCTGTTGACAGGGTCCCACTCACTGTAACCCGTGGCTGAATTCGGATCCGGGTAGATTTTCTGACGCAGGTCACCCTGCATCTGTGCGGTGCTGTAATCAGAAAATGTGCCGAATATATAGCCTGCGGCCTGATCGCCGCCGCCACTCTGCATCGGGTCCTGTTTGACACAACGACCCTGCGCATCGGTCTGGCGAACAAAAGCGGTTGCACTCAGGCATGTCACGTAATGGGTTGAGGTGGATGGCACAAATGGCCCAAGAAACTCGTTTTTGATCTGGTCATAGCCCCATGCGGAACCGAGCAGACTGCCGCCGATATAGGGATATTTACCGGAGCTGAATGCTGCCCCCTGGTGCGGCAGACCGAATGCATGTCCCATTTCATGGATAAAGACGCCGGTGTAGCTGGGGGTGCCGGTCGCGACATTTCCGCCGCCCAGACCGCCACCCGGAGGCTGATAATTGCCCAGTCGGTCAGCCATGATTAACGGCGCATAGTATTTATTATTGGTCGCCCCCTCGCCATTGGCATCGCGCAAAGCATGCAACACATTCAACACAGCGCTCATTGTGTCGAAGCCATCTATCTGGTCATTCTTGCTCAGCGCCCGATAGGCCGCGTGACCAACACGTGGCGGAATGACCATATATGGCCACTGTACCATTCCGGCCGGATGGTTTCTGGCATTTAACCTAGCGACGGGCCATTTTGCATAAATTTCATTCGTCGTGACAGCATCCGGCTTTTGGGTTTGCAGATAAAAAGCGGAGGCTTTCGCCTCCGCTTTTTATTGCGTTGTAATTATCGAATCAGAAGGGCCACCAGTCCGGCATAATGCGATGTCCGGACTCTGCGCCGGAACCGGCATGCGCTGCGCTGCGCTCTGCAGCATGGCGTTCGCCGCGCTGCCTGTCGTCATGTTCATGTCTGTCCCCATGCTCCCTGTCTCGCTCTTCATAGCGGTCTTTATCGCCATGATCTTTGGATTCATGCTGCTCATACCCCTCATGCTCGCCGTCGTGGGCATATACCATGCCCGCATTGGCTGACAGCGCCAATGCACAAAGTATTGCTGCAATCATTGATTTCATATCTTCCCCCTGGTTTTGTTTATTCTGTTGCAACCGTTCAGTATGATATCGAAACCCTGCTACGGAAGTTGCAGGCCGAATCATCACACTGTTGTCACAGAGGCTGAGGCTGCAGCCACGCTGAAACAGCACAAGCCTGAATGCCGCCCCGCAGGGCGAACTTATTCCCCGCCTCGATGATTCGAGAAAATACTGGTTGGTGCATTTTTCACCATTGCAACAACCGAACGGATTACGCAACATGGCGCTATTCAGGTTGCGTGTCTTAACTGATGTTTCTTGCTGGTGTAGAGTATATTGAATGAAGGGGGTTGCATGATGTCCAAAGCCATTGCCAAAACAGTACGATATAGTTTGATTATTGCGGGGGTCTTGATAGTCGCCCTGCTGGTTGCGCCATTTTTTATCGATGTAAATGTGTATAAAAGTAAAATTGAACAGACGGTTGAAGACAGTACAGGCCGTCATTTGAGCATTGGTGCAATCAACGCATCGTTATTCCCCTGGATCGGCGTCGAACTGGACAATGTGCATCTGGCCAATCGCGCAGGCTTTTCCAGCCATGATTTTCTCAGCCTGCAGCGATTGCATGTCAAACTGGCTTTGATGCCGCTGTTGTCCAAAAAAATCGAAATCAAACACTTTGAAGTTGTTAAACCTGTCGTCTATCTGGAGCGCCATGGCAACGGAGAAACCAACTGGGGAGATCTGGTCGCCCCGCCGACCAATGGCCGCCCGGCGTCTTCCGGCTCAGGCCAGTCGGCGCCTGCGCTGGCGGCTCTGCAGGCGGAGTCGTTGAGTCTTAGCGGTGGCGAAATCACCTGGGTTGATGCGAAAGCCAGGCCCGTTGTGGTATCCGATCTGAGCGTGACTCTGAAAGATGTACAACTTGAACGGCCGGTTTCGGTCTCCATGTCCGGTAAACTTTCCGGTAACGCTTTTGAACTGGAAGCCAATGTCGGCCCCCTGGGGGATCTGGCCAAAATCGATCCGCTCACCCTGCCTGTGCAGGGGCATGTCAAGGCGGACAAGGTGGCGCTGCAACCGTTTAAAAATATGATCAGCGGATGGCCGGCCCAACTGGGTGATATTGCGCAGGCCAGCGCAGGCCTGTCGGCCCGCATGGAGCAGCATCCGGATGGGCTTCGCCTGGCTGAAGGCGAGTTCATGCTGGATGCGGCCCATAAGCTGAATATCAACTGGAAGGTCGAGCTGCCCAACAGCGATCAAATGAAAATTAATCGCGCTACGCTGGCTGTGGATAACAAAGGCCTGTTGGATATCAAAGGCGGCGTACGTCAACTGCGCAACAATCCGACATTCAAGCTGCGCATCGACAGCCAGGCCGTCACCCGCACCTGGCTCGCCACATTTGTGCCGGATTTGAATCGCATGTACGCCGCCCACCCGGCCCCGTGGAAACAGATCAAATTCAATGCATCGCTGTCGGGCAATAGTAAAAAAATAAATATCGGCGATCTGCAGCTTCTGCTTGACGACGATCTGCTGAGAGCCACAGGCGCGGTGCGCTTGAGCGGCCCGGATATCCGCTTGCGCATGTCGGCAAAGCAGTTGCACATGGATCCATGGTTGCCACAGGGCAAACAGGAGAAGCAGGCGCAGGAGCAGCACAGCCTGCCTGTCATAGAAGAGGCCATGGCCGCCGAGAAGGTTGCTGCAGAACCGGACCTGCGCTTTCTCAAGAGCTGGATTGTGACATCGAAACTGCAAGTAGGGACGCTGTTCCTGCGTGGCCTGGAGATGCAAAATTTTTCCGCCTCAATCAATGGCTCAAAAGGGCGCTTCGATTTGAGTCCGCTGCGCTTTAATCTGGCAGGCGGGCAGGTTACCGAAAAAGCCAGTATCAACGTGGCATCCTATCCGGCCAAATGGAAAGAGTCGGTGCATATTACCGGCGTCCAGGCCGGACCGCTGCTCAAGGCGGCGGCCAATACGGATATGTTGACCGGCGCCATGGCCATGGACACCAGTTTTCGCGCCACCGGGCTGACGGAAGCGGCCGTCAAAAGCCTGAATGGTCACGGCAAGGTGTTGTTCAGAGATGGTAAACTCAAAGGCTTTGATATTGCCGGCGCCATTCGCAAGTTTACCAATCCTGCAGCCTATAAAGCCGGGCCGAAAGAGACAGACTTCGCCCAACTCTCAGGCAGCTTCAATGTCATCAACGGCGTGGCGAATAATCAGGATCTGTTTTTGAGTTCGCCGTTATTGCGCGTGACCGGCAAGGGTATTGTGAACCTGGTCAGCAAAACAATGGATTATCATGTCAAACCTCGCGTGGTTGGCACACTGAAAGGACAGGGAGATTCGGTGTTGCGTAAGGGACTGACTGTGCCACTGCATATTACCGGCCCGTTCGCTTCGCCCAAGGTCAGGCCGGAGATCAATGCCAGAACCTTGATTGATAATGCTCCGGCCCT
>JALUYG010000207.1 GCA_027013105.1 Mariprofundus sp. | reverse complement strand
AGGGTCTGTGAGAAAGGATACTGTCGCAACCGGATTGCTTGTGCACAATGCGCGCATGCAACACTATGACACCATCATTATTGGCGCCGGCGCAGCCGGACTGATGTGCGCCGGCACGGCGGCCGGCTACGGCAAGTCGGTGCTGCTGCTCGATCATGCGGAGAAGCCCGGCAAGAAAATTCTGATTTCCGGCGGCGGCCGCTGCAACTTCACCAACCGCCTCTGCTCACCAGCCGACTTTATCTCGGCCAACCCGCATTTCTGCAAATCGGCGTTGGCGCGTTTTTCCGCCGATGACTTTATCGCATGGGTGACGCAAAGCGGTATCAGTTACCATGAACGCAGCCATGGTCAGCTGTTCTGCGATGATTCAGCGCGGGATATCCTCGATATGCTGCTGCAGCCCTGCCGTGATGATGGCGTTCACTTTGCCATGCAAACCGAGGTGCTTTCCGTGCAGAAAAATGAGTGCTTCATGCTCAAAACCAGCCGGGGTAATTTCAGTTCTGATACGTTGGTGGTCGCTACAGGTGGCCTATCCATCCCGAAAATGGGCGCCACAGGATTCGGCCTGAAACTGGCCGAATCATTCGGGCTGCACGTGATTCCACCGGTGGCCGGACTGGCGCCGTTCACTTTCACCGGCAGAGAGAAAGAGGCGTTGAAAGCGCTGGCCGGCATTTCGCTGGATGTGCGGGTAACATGCCGAAACCGCGCTTTTACTGAAGCCATGCTGTTTACCCATCGCGGCCTCTCCGGCCCGGCCATGTTGCAGATCTCATCCTACTGGCAACCGGGGGATACACTGTTGATTGATCTGTTACCGGACAGAGATACCGCTGCTTTTCTGCATCAGAAACAGCAGCAGCGGCCGCAAGCCCGGCTGGCGACCGTTCTGGCCGAAGTTTTGCCCAAACGACTGGTGCAGCTGATACTGAAACATCAAAACGGAGAAACCAGACTCCGGCAACTCAGCGACAAACAGATCGGGGCACTCGCCAACCTGCTGCACGGCTGGCGACTCAAACCCAACGGCACGGAAGGCTACCGCACTGCCGAAGTGACGGTCGGCGGCGTTGATACCGATGAACTCTCCTCAAAAACCATGCAAAGCAAACGGGTGCCGGGACTCTATTTCATTGGCGAAGTGGTGGATGTCACCGGCCATCTCGGCGGCTTCAATTTCCAGTGGGCCTGGTCCTCCGGCTATGCCGCCGGCATGGCCATCGCCACATGACGCCCGGCTCCGCGCCATGAAAAAACGCAGTAGAAAACTTGGCGAACCTCAGACCCCCGAATACTGCGCATGCACCTCTTTGGCGTGCATATCCGGCAACTTGTTCAGCGCAGCGATCAGCGCCTTGGCGGATGCAACGACAATATCGGTATCCGAGCCCTGACCATTAACGATACGCGCCCCGTCCTGCAGACGTACGGTCACTTCACCCTGCGCATCGGTGCCGGCAGTAATGGCGTTGACGGCGTAAAGCAGCAGCTTTCCATTGGGCTCGACCAGCGATTTGATCGCTTTGAAAGCGGCATCGACCGGGCCGTCGCCTTCGGCCGTTGCTTTATGGATTTCACCCTCGATATCGAGCTCTACAGCCGCCACCGGCGCATCGTTGGTGCCGGAGGCCGCGTGCAGACTGATCAGCTTGACGCGATCTTCATCAATCGCCGCATCGTCCGAAAGCAGCGCCATCAGATCCTCATCGAAAATATCCTTCTTCTTGTCGGCCAGCGCCTTGAAACGCTCGAACACCGCAATCAGGCGATCATCATCGAGCGACACTCCGAGCGCTTCATAACGCGATTTGAGCGCAGCGCGACCGGAATGTTTGCCCAGCACCATGCGATTGGTGCTCCAACCAACCGATTCCGGCGTCATGATTTCGTAGGTTTTTTGCGCTTTCAACACGCCATCCTGATGAATGCCGGACTCATGCGCAAAGGCGTTGGCCCCGACAATCGCCTTGTTGGCCTGAATCGGCATGCCGGTGATCCCGCTAACCAGCTTCGATGTCGGCACGATTTTGGTGGTGTCGATGCCGGTTTCGATATCGTAGCGATCCGAACGGGTGCGCAGAATCATCACCACCTCTTCGAGCGAGGCGTTGCCGGCCCGTTCACCGAGACCGTTGATGGTGCACTCCACCTGCCTCGCGCCGTTTTCCACCGCCGACAGCGAGTTGGCCACCGACAGACCGAGATCGTTATGGCAGTGCACTGAAAAGATCGCCTGATCGGCGTTGGGCACGCGTTCGATCAATTCGCGAATACGGCCGCCGAATTCCAGCGGCGTCATATAGCCGACCGTATCGGGAATATTGATCACGCGCGCACCGGCGGCAATCGTCGCTTCTACAATACGGCAGAGAAAATCCATCTCGGTGCGTCCGGCGTCCTCAGCCGAAAACTCCACTTCCGGCGCCAGCGAACGCGCCTGTTTGACCGCCGCAACCGCGCGCTCAAGCACCTGATCGGGCGTCATGCGCAACTTCGCCTGCATATGAATCGGACTGGTGGCGATGAAGGTGTGAATGCGGCCGCGCTCGCCGGCCGGTTTCACCGCCAGCCCGGCCCGCTCGATATCGCCTGTGGCGGCGCGCGCCAACCCGGCAATCACCGGTCCCTTCACTTCGCTGGCGATGCGATGCACCGCTTCGAAATCGCCCGGAGAGGCGATCGGGAATCCCGCTTCGATGATATCCACGCCCAACGCCGCCAGCGCATGCGCCACGCGCATCTTCTCCTCGATATTCATCGAGCAGCCGGGCGACTGCTCGCCGTCGCGCAAGGTTGTATCAAATATATATAAATGGTCGGACATCGCTTTCTCCTGTATCATGAACCGTGACCATCTTGATCCGGTGCAGCCGGTGCGTGTTTGCGGCGGCGCCTTTTAAGACGACATTGCGACAGCTTCCATTTCTGCCACATACTCAACAGCGGTCCGTGCAGGCAGTAGGCGAACATAATCGTAAACGGCATGCGATAGGGATCGAGCGCCAGCAGCCCGATCGACAACACCATCAGCACCGCCACACTGCTGGAGCGCCGCTTTTTCAGATCCACATCCTTGCCGGAAACAAACCGCACATTGCTGACCATCAGCCAGGAAAGAAACATAGACAGGATCAGCCACAACCACGGCCACGGCTCGCCATGCATTTCAACATGGTAGAGCACCGCCGTGGCGATAAAGAGCGCCGCTCCCGGCGTCGGCAGACCCTGAAAATAACGCTTATCCTGCACATCGTGACGCACATTGAAGCGCGCCAGCCGCAAAGCGGCGCAGGCCACCACGAAGAAGCCGCCCAGCCAGGCCAGTTTATGCAGATCGGGGCCGAGATTGACCAGCGCCCAGAGATAGACCAGCACGCCCGGCGCAATGCCGAACGACAACATATCGCACAGCGAATCATATTCCGCCCCGAAATCGGTTTCCGCATGCATCAAACGGGCCACCCGACCATCAAGCATATCGAACAGGGCGGCAGCCAGAATCGCCCACGCCGCCAACTCATAATTACCCTGAATGGATGCGATCAGGGAATAAAAACCGGAAAAGAGCCCCATGGTAGTAAACAGGCTGGGCAACACATAGACCCCCCGCCTGCTGACGACATCCTTAATTCTAGGCATGGTCACGCTCCTCATTATCGGCAGCGTTATCAGTGGCATGGGGCTGCTTGCGCGCAATCACAGTCCGGCCGGCAGTGACATGATCGCCCACGCTGACCTGTAAATCATAGTCTGCGGGAATTTCGCAATTCACCCGCGAACCGAAACGAATCATACCGATGCGCTGGCCGGCCTCGACCTGATCGCCCACCTCAACATAAGCCACAATCCGGCGCGCCACCAGCCCGGAAATCTGTGTAAAGGCGATGCGATCGCCATTGTCGCAGGCCACTTCAAAGCGGTTACGCTCATTCTCCTCACTGGCGTGATCGAAACTGGCGTTGACAAACTTGCCCGGCACATACTGCATATGGGTGATGCGACCGCGCATCGGCGCGCGATTGACATGCACATTGAACACATTCATGAATATATCGACGCGCTGATGCCCCGCTTCCATCATCTCGGCCCGAATCACTTTACCATCAGCCGGACAGATAAACAGATCATTTCCGGCCGGTGTGTCGCGATCGGGATCCCGGAAGAAGTTGAGCATAAACAGCAACAGCAGCAGTAGCACGGCAGCAGTGAGCGTCCAGCACAAAAGCCAGCTCACAACCGCCAGAATCGCTGTCGGAATAATGAATCGCCACCCCTCCGGGGCGAAGGGAACAGAGCCGCGCGCGCGGCCGGAAAGCGCTTGAATCCTGGTCATGGGCGCAAGCTAGCCGACGCACTGGTTTTACCCAAGCATTGGAAAAAAAACTGTCACTGGCTACAGTTGCAGACATGGCTCTGGACGAACAGCAATTACTGCAAAGCTATCGCATGTTGCATCAGGTTTTCCCCGAAGATCTGCATATCGCCCGACCGTTGATCCAGATGCTGCAACAACATCGATCATATGCACAGGCGGGAGAACTGGCGCTTGCCATGGCAAGGCGCATGCTCGCTGGCGGCCATGCCACCCACGCCAGCAGCTTCCTCACCCTATGCAGGCAACTGCAGCACCCGAATATTGAAGAGATCGATTTCCTTGCCGATATGGCTCGCTTCTCCATCGGCGACGGCGAGCATGAGCCTGGGCGGCGTTTTGCATTGATCGAGCAGCTTTCCGACGCCGAAGGGCTGGATTTTATCCGTCAGGGTAGGCTGGTGCGGGTGGATGGCGGCGATACCATTGTGCGCCAGGGCGAACACAGTAAAACATTTTATCTGATTCTCGATGGTGCGGTGGACGTGCAAATCAGTCTGGAGAGCGGTCGCACCATCACCGTGCAAACACTCACCTCGGGTGACTTCTTCGGAGAATTCGCCTGCGTGTATCAGTTGCGGCGCTCCGCCAGCGTGATTGCATCAACGCAGTCGTTGGTGCTGGAGTTTTCCGACCGGACGATTGACCAGCTCATGCAGGACTCGCCCATGGCGGGAGATTATCTGATTCACACCGTGCAGAGCCGCATGATCGACGCCATGACCCACAGCATGCCGGCTTTTGCCGAACTTCCTGAAGCAGACCGCTTATGGCTGGCCGAAGAGGCTTCTGTGCAACAATACAAAGATGGCGAACTGATTCCCTGTTCCGATCCCGAGCAACCGAGCTGCAACATCCTGCTGCTGGGTCGCGCCCGTATTCAGCTCTCCGATGGCGCTACAGCAGCCCTGAAAGCAGGCATGATCTTTGGAGATGCCAGCCCACATATCCGGCTGCCCTCACAAGCCGCTATTCAGGCGCTGGAGCAGACACTGGTCTGCAGCATACCGCAAAAGATTTTCCACACCTTTATGAATGTCTATGCCGGTTTTGAACAACAGGTTAAAGCCGCTCGCTTTTCGCCCTCCTGAACATGCTTGATTCATGGCTGTTTACAGCCATGATTGGACACTTCGATCAATTTGCAAAAAGGAGAATTCATTATGGCACTAGTTGCTTCAGTTCATGTGGACCTCGGATGGAAGCTGCCCGATATGCAGTTGAGCAGCGTGGATGGGCGAAGCGTGAGTCTGCAGGATCAGTCCGGAGAAAACGGGTTGCTCGTCGCTTTTACCTGCAACCACTGCCCTTATGCTATTGCGGTCTGGCCGCGCCTGATTCGCCATGCCGCCACGCTGAAACAGATGGGCGTTAACACCATTGCAGTGAATCCGAATATCCATCCCGACTACCCCGCCGACGGCGTCGCCGCCATGCAGGCGAAGATCGCGGAATGGGGCGTCGATTTCCCCTATCTGGCCGATGAAACACAGGCGGTGGCAAGGGCGTTCGACGCCCAGTGCACGCCGGATCTCTACCTGTTCGACGCATCCGGCAGCCTCTATTATCACGGCCGCATGGATGATTACTGGAAAGATGAATCGAAAGTCACGCGTGAAGAGCTGATTCCGGCAGCCGAGCTGATGATCGCCGGGCAGCCCGCCCCGCAACCGCAGCACCCGACCATCGGCTGCTCCATCAAGTGGCTGGACGAATAACGGCCGGGAAAACCGTGGCCGGGTGAACAATTTCGCCCGGAAGAAAGTCCGGTGGCGACCGTCAGTTTCCAATGCTGGCCGAACCGGGTATGTTTCGTTGCAACAATTCGTGAGGGAGTCATTTGATATGAATGTTTACACTTTTACCGGGCGTCTGGCCAGAGATTGCGAGACCCGCTTTACACAGGGCGGCATGGCCATCTGCTCGTTTACCGTGGCCGTGGACTACGGCTTTGGCGATAATAAAGGCACCAACTGGATTCGTTGCTCCCTGTTTGGCAAACGGGCTGAAGGACGGTTGCCGCAGTATCTGCTCAAAGGAACGCAGGTGGCGGTTAGCGGCGAATTGAGAGTGCGTGAATATACCGACAATGAAGGCAACAAACGCACCTCGGTGGATGCCAGCGTCAACAGTCTGGATCTGATCGGCGGCAGGCAGGATGGCGGCGCACAAGGGGGCGGCGCGCAAGCCGGCGCTGGCGGCGGCAACAGCTTCCCCAGCCAGGGCGGCAACAACCCTGCCCCGAAAAGCAACAACGACCCGTTCGCCAACAGCCCCGACTTCGGCAATGTGCCGGTCGATGACGATATCCCGTTTTAAAATCGACCTTCACTGACGCTGTCGGCCATGGAGCCTGTCAATCCGGAACTCATCGAAAAAATCGCAGCGCTGGCGTCTGAACTGCCGGAACAGCAGCGCCGGCAACTATTGGACCTCACTGCGGCATGGAAGCCCGATATTCGTCGGGCGCCGCGCGAGACCTATACCGAACTGCTGAATTTCAAGTCGGACAATGGCTCGCACTACGGTCACGCCAGAGATATCAGCAGCAGCGGCGTATTTATCGTGACACCCGGTCAATTTAAGCGGGGCGAGCGCATTCAGCTTATTCTGACCTTTATCTCAGCGCCCAATCCGGTGCGCCTCAGCGGCGAGGTTGTGCGCAAAACCGCAGAAGGTATCGGCGTGCAGTTCGATGCCGGCAGTAGCAGCAGGGTGGCGGAACTGGACTCGATCATCTCCAAGCATGCGCTGATCCTGCATCAAAAGTGATCTTTTCGCCGCCTGATGTCGGCGAATATGGCAGCCGGCTCTGCCGCCACCCCATGCAGCGCAGCATAGTTGCGGCAAAATTCGCTATCCAGCGGTCGCAGAAACGGGTTGGTGGCTTTTTCACTATCGAGCGTTGACGGAATCGTGGGCAGCTGCTGCCGGCGGCGCCTGTGATCGGCGGCGATCCGCTCAGCCAGCACCCGATTATCCGCATCAATGCTGACCGCGAACGTCAGGTTGGCCAGCGTATATTCGTGGGCGCAATAGATTTTTGTAGAACCGTCCAGCGCGGCAATCTTGTTCAGACTATGCCACATCTGATCCGCCGAGCCTTCAAATAGTCTGCCGCAGCCTGCGCCAAACAGCGTATCGCCGCAAAACAGGGCGTCGCCGACCAGATAGGCGATGTGACCGCTGGTATGGCCGGGCACGCTCAGCACCGCCACATTCAAGCCCGCAATGGCAGGCGGCGCAGCTTCCGAAACCCGGACATCAATGCCGGGAATACGCTCGGCATCGTGGCTTGCGCCGACAATCCGGCAGCCGAATATCTGTTTCAGGCTCAGGTTGCCATCGGTGTGATCCCAGTGATGGTGCGTATTGAAAATATGCGTGAGCGGCTTAGCCAGCACTTTGCAGGCCTTGCGAACTGCGACGGCCTCGGCAGGATCAACGGCGATCAGGGCGTTGCTTGTATGCGATTCGATCAGATAGATATAATTGTCCCGCAGCACAGACAGCTGATGAACAGTAAATCCGGCGTGTTGGTATGACCACATGCTGGTAGTGTAATAAGATGATTGAAGAAGTGCATTAGTTTCATGCGAGTGCGACAGCAGCGGAGGGAGAAAATATGCCACACGGTTCAACCAAAGCGGTGATCACGGCATTTGCCGCCAATGCCATGGTGACAGTGGCCAAGTTTGTCGGTTTTGCACTCTCCGGCTCCAGCGCCCTGCTGGCCGAAGCGGTACATTCGCTGGCCGACACCGCCAATCAGGGACTGCTCTATCTGGGGTTGCGGCGCTCAGCCCGTCAGGCCGATGAGGAGCATCAGTTCGGTTACGGTCAGGAGCGCTATTTCTGGAACCTGATCTCCGCTGTGACCATTTTCTTTCTCGGCTGCGCCTACACCATCGCCCATGCGCTGGAGAAGATGCATCACGATCATGCGCCCGAGTTGTCGTGGATTCCGTTTGCCATTGTCGGCTTTGCGTTCATCATGGAGGGCTACTCGTTTCTGGTTGCATTGGTCGAGTTCAGAAAACAGTGCGCCGCCGCAGGAAAACCGTTCAGACATTACCTCACCGAAACGCGCGATCCGACCACCCTGGCCGTGCTGATCGAAGATGGCGCCGCCATGCTCGGCTTGCTACTGGCGCTGATCGGCATGGGGCTGGCCGCCTATACCGGATCGGCGCTGTTCGACAGCATTGCAGCGATCTGCATCGGCCTGCTGATGGGTGGGCTGGCCTTTTTTCTGGCCGCGACCAATCGCAAATATCTGCTCAACCACGCCAATGAGGAGGTCGATGAGATCGCCAGCCGGCTATGGCAGGCGGATGATCAGGTACAGCGCATTCAACGCGTCAACAGCATAGTGCTCTCGCCTGACGACACCCTGCTGATGGCCGAGATCGAACTGCGTGAAGAAGCAATTTTCGCCGACATGACGCAGGAAGAGATTCGTCGCGCCATCCGCTTTATGCACAAACTGGATGATATTCGCCGTTCACTCGAAGGTGATGTAACCCGAATCGCGCCGGAGACAAAACACATCTTTATCGAATTTACCGCACCCCAGGATAAGCCGGAAAAAAACTAGGGTGGTGCAGTCCGAAAAAATAGCATACCATTTCCCTCCGATTTCTGATCGCGTATATATCTAATCGTATATATCTAATATTTTACCGAGGAGTTTTATTATGAGCGTACTGGTTGGCAAACAAGCCCCCGAATTCAGCGCCGCTGCTGTAATGGCGGACGGTTCCATCAACGAGAATTTTTCACTGAGTGACTACAGCGGCAAATATGTCGTGCTGTTCTTTTACCCGCTGGACTTCACCTTTGTCTGCCCGTCCGAGCTGATCGCCTTTGATCACCGCATCAAGGAGTTCGAGGATCGCGGCGTACAGGTGGTGGGTTGCTCCATCGATTCCCAGTTCACCCACTCCGCCTGGCGCAACACCGCCGTTGACGCCGGCGGCATTGGCGCAGTCTCCTATCCGCTGGTGGCCGATGTGAAGCATGAAATCTGCCAGGCCTACGATGTCGAATTCGCCGATGCCGGCGTCGCCTTCCGCGGTTCTTTCCTGATCGACAGAGATGGCGTTGTGCGTCATCAGGTGGTCAACGATCTGCCGCTGGGTCGCAATATTGATGAAATGCTGCGCATGATCGACGCCCTGCAATTTACCGAAGAGCACGGCGAAGTCTGCCCGGCAGGCTGGAACCGGGGCGACAAAGGCATGGTTCCCGACGCCGACGGCGTGGCCTCCTACCTGGCCTCCGAAGCCGACAACCTGTAAATCGGTTTTCTGAGAACTATAAAAGAACGGCTCCGGTTGGGGCCGTTTTTTTGCACCATAGCACGCGGAAGATAGTCATAAAGTCACCACCGTGGTGCATAAATTATCTGGGCTTTATCCATCCGTAACCGACCACCGATATCGAATGCATTGAATGCCGGAGCCCCTTTCGCCCCGGCGTAGTCGATTTTACTTTGGGTTTGAAATACGGAGAAAAGATCGTTGCATTTATCGTCCACCTGTATAATGATGCGCCTGTGATGCATGTTATCCGAAAATTCGTCGCCGCGACGCTGGCGCTGACACTGCTATTGATTAGCTCGGTGCCGGTAACTTCGGCCGCGACCTGCCGGATGATGGATGGCATGCGCGCATCAGATACGGCGATGAGCAAACTCGCCATGCAGATAGAGCCCGTATCCCCGCTGATCGGCTGGCAGGATGGTTATATCGAATGCGGCTGCCGTATCGACACCCATCTCGACGGCATGCCCCACCAACTCGCACCGCATGCGCTCTCCATGAACAGTGATACAGATGCAACTGCTTTCACCACTGTAGCCGTGACGCCGGCGCCGGCGCTGACTGGACGCACCCTCTCTTTTTCTCCACCGCCGCCCCGAACCCTCTGATTTTTTCCCACTTTTAAGCTGATCCGACACCGCGTTCGGAACGCTTGCGCATGCCCTGACGCTGCGCTGGAAAAATCAAATGGAGGATGAACCCATGAAAAAACAACTATCGTTGGCGATAGCGGCGACAGCCTGTCTGCTGCTCTCACCACTGAATGCGCACGCCTATATCGGCCTGTGCTGCGCCAAATGCGGCGGCAATATGCCGATGAATATTGCCGGCGGCGGCATTCCGGAAACACACGAATTCCGTATCAAAATTCAACCGATGTTCATGCGCATGCAGGGCCTGCGCAGCGCTGCATCCAACATCGACGGCAACAGCCTGCTCGGCATGCCTGTGATGGGCGGCAAACCCACCGGTAAATTCATGGCGGTGCAGAAAAATATGAATATGAGCATGCTCAATCTGGCTATGGGCTACTCATTCAGCGACGACTTCTTCGCCGGCATCATGCCGATGTACAGAGACAATCGCATGGATATGGCGTTCAACGCCGCCATGACCGCATTAACGAAACAGTCCGGCTACGCCATGAAATCGCACGGCGTGGCGGACACCATGCTGATGACCAAATACAGGCTCTATGCCGATGACCCGCTGATTCCGGGCAATGAGGCGTCGCTGTTTGTCGGCGCCAGTCTGCCCAGCGGATCGATCAGCAAACGCAACAGCACCCATCCGCTGGCCATCCGGCGCAGCGAGTTGTTGCCCTACGGCATGCAACTCGGCTCCGGCACGGTCGATCCGATGCTGGGGGTGCTCTATCAGGGCTCATCTTCGCCGTGGTGGTGGGGGCTGGACGGCGTCTACACAGGACGCTGGTACGATAACAGCCGCAACTACCGGCTCGGCAATGCTGTCAAGGTGGACGCCTATGTCATGAATCAGCTCAGCTACAATTTTCTCTGGCAGTTGCAGGCCAATATTGAGTGGAAGGGACATATTCACGGTCAGGCCGATGAGGCGACAAGCGGCTTTTCCGGCCATGCCGTACACGGCAATGCAGCCACTCCATTCATGACGCCGTTGTGGAACCCGTACAATTACGGCGGCGTCAAAACATCCGTCACGCTGGGTTTGCAGTGGCAGCCGGCGCCGCTGCATATTATCGATGTGAGCGTGAAACTACCTGTCTATCAGCGCCTCAACGGCGTGCAGCTGAAAGATCAGTTCGGCGTCATGCTGACCTGGTATATGGAGATTCCGACCAGAGACAGTATCCGCTCGTTAACGCATACGCATACGCCGGCCGACGCCGCGCTCGGATTTTAGGAGGATATGATGAGAGTATTAATCACGATTGCTTTACTGCTGTTCACATCGCCGGCCTGGGCCACCGATATTCCCGACGCCGACTCCCATGGCGCGCAACTGTTTACCAGCTACTGTAGCGCCTGCCATAGCCTGCCGCACCCGAAACGGCTGGACTGGCCGCACTGGCGCTCGATGTTGCATGTGATGCAGCAGCGAATGCATGAGCGCGGCGTGGCTGAGCCGAGCAAAGAGGCGTGGAGGCAGATCGCAGGCTATCTGAAATCTCATGCCCGTTAAATCTCTATTGCCCACGCCTGTAGTGCGTTCGGCAAACCTCCTGAAATCGGCCTGCTGCATCGGCTTGATGGCGCTGGCCTGGGCGAATATCGCCCGGGCCGACCCGCTGGATGCGAGCATGGCCGCCTTCGGCGTGCAGCAACCCAGGGTTCACAAACTGGCGCCGGATTTTACACTTGCCCGAACAGATGGCGGTGCGATGGCGCTGTCGGATGCGCGGGGCAAAGTGGTGGTGCTCCATTTCTGGGCGACATGGTGCGTGGCTTGCCGCCATGAAATGCCGAAAATCGAACAGTTGTGGCAGCGCTACCGGAGCCGCGGGCTGGTGGTTCTGGGCGTCAATGCGGATCGCGGCAACCTCCCGGCAGTACAGGATTTTATCCATCAGCTCAACCTGAGCTTTCCTTCCCTGCTGGCGCCGGACGGCGCAGTGCGCAACACCTACGGGGTTCGCGCCCTGCCCACCAGCTATCTGATCGGCAGGGATGGCA
>JALUYG010000206.1 GCA_027013105.1 Mariprofundus sp. | reverse complement strand
GCAGCCCCGTTTTCATGCGCTGGCAACGGCGCTGCACGCCATGTTTTGTGAAAAAGACGGCGCGTTACTGGAGCTGAATCCACTGATTCTGACAGCGGAGGGGGAACTGGTGGCGCTCGATGCCAAATTTGTCGTGGATGACAACGCCATCTACCGGCAGCCGGAGATCGCGGCGCTGCGCGATCCGGATGAGGAGAATCCGCGCGAGAGTGAAGCGGCTGAATTCGGCCTGAATTATATCGCGCTGGACGGCAATATCGGCTGCATGGTCAATGGCGCCGGGCTGGCGATGGCGACGATGGATATTATCCAGCTCAAGGGTGACAAGCCGGCCAATTTTCTCGATGTCGGCGGCGGCGTCACTGTCGAGGCGGTGACCGAGGCGTTCCGGTTGCTGTTCGGCGACGCCCATGTCAAAGCGGTTCTGGTCAATATTTTCGGCGGCATTGTGCGCTGCGATATCATTGCCAGCGGGCTGCTGGAGGCGATCAAAACCCATCCGATGCGGGCGCCGGTGGTGATGCGGCTGGTCGGCACCAACGAGCAGGAGGGGCGGCGTATTGTCAAAGAAGCGGGGCTGGACGTGCGCTGGGCCAATGATCTCGATCAGGCGGCCGAATTTGCCGTGGCGGCGGCGCAGGAGCAAGCATCGTTGTCCCGATGCGCGACAGGCTCGCGTGCAGATGGAACTGCACAGTCAGCGGGTCACCCGCAGGGAGGAGAACAGTGAGCGTGATACTGAACCGCAATACACGGGTCATCTGCCAGGGCTTTACCGGCAAACAGGGCAGCTTTCATTCGTTGCAGATGATCGACTATGGCACCTGCTTTGTCGGCGGCGTAACGCCGGGCAAGGGCGGTCAGCGCCATCTGGATCGGCCTGTATTCGATACTGTCGCCGATGCGGTGGAACAGCAGGAGGCACAAGCCTCGGTGATTTTTGTGCCGCCCCGTTTCGCCGCCGATGCCATCATCGAAGCGGCGCAGGCCGGCATCCGGCTGATTGTCTGCATCACCGAGGGCATTCCGGTGCTGGATATGCTGCGCGTGAAAAAAACCATCGCCGATATCGATTGCACCCTGATCGGCCCCAACTGCCCCGGCATCATCACGCCGGGCGAAGCGAAAATCGGTATTATGCCGGGCCATATTCATCAGCCCGGACGCATCGGGGTGATTTCGCGCTCCGGCACGCTGACCTACGAAGCTGTCGAGCAGTTGACCCGGACAGGTCTGGGGCAATCCACCTGCATCGGCATGGGCGGCGATCCGATTCACGGCATGGACTTTATCGCTGCGCTAAAACTGTTCGAGGCCGATGCCAGAACTGAAGGGGTGGTGATGATCGGCGAAATCGGCGGTGCGGACGAGGAGCATGCCGCCGACTTTATTCGCCAGCATGTCAGCAAGCCGGTGGTGGCGTTCATTGCCGGCGCCACAGCGCCCAAAGGCAAACGCATGGGCCATGCCGGCGCCATTATCTCCGGCGGCAAGGGCGCCGCCGAGGCCAAGTTCGCCGCATTGGAAGCAGCCGGCGTAGCCATTGAACACAATCCCACCCTGCTCGGTCAGCGCATGCTGGAACTGCTGCGGTAGTGACATGCATCGCAACCCCGGCACCTGCGGGTCTGACGGTGCAGAACGACCTGCATTGAAAAGGCAAAAAGCGCCCCATTGAACGATCTCCGGCTCTATTATGTGCATGATCCGATGTGCAGCTGGTGCTGGGCGTTCCGGCCGGTCTGGGCCGAAGTGCAGAACGCGCTGCCATCATCAATCGGGCTAACTTATCTGCTCGGCGGGCTGGCGCCGGATGCTGCCGCGCCGATGCCGGAAGCGACCCGGCGCATGGTTCGCAACCACTGGCGGACGATTGAGCAGCGGGTGCCCGGTACTCGCTTTAACTACGATTTCTGGTCGGCATGCCAACCCAGACGCTCCACATACCCGGCCTGCCGGGCGGTGATTGCTGCTCGCTTTCAGCAGCCGGAGATGGAAGGAAGGATGATCACGGCCATCCAGCAGGCCTACTATCTGCAGGCGCGCAATCCTTCCGATGACGATGTGCTGATCGATCTGGCCGCCGGGCTAAATCTGGATCGGGAATGCTTTCAGCATGATCTGAATAGCCCGGAAAGCATGGCCATATTGATGGGTGAGATACAACAGTCTCGGCGTATCGGCGCGCAGGGTTTTCCCAGTCTGATTCTGGCTGAGGGCGATCATTGCCGGAGCATTCCTGTCGATTACAAGCATGCCGAAGCCATGATCCGGCATATTTCAGAGGCTGCCGACGGTTTTGCCATGACGATCCATTAGCAAGCCATGCATGGCTTGCGGAATATCGCTTAATCCCTGTTTGCCACGGATGAACAGAGCGGTGCTCCAGGCGTCCGCCAGCGTGGCGTTGGGGGCCATGATGGTGGCGCTCTCCGCTTTGTTGGCCGGCCAGCCTGTTTTCGGATCGATCAGGTGGTGGTAGCGCTTGCCGTGGTAGATATAAAAGCGTTCGTAATCGCCTGAGGTGACGATGCTGATATCGCCCTGCAGATTCAGCTTGGCGATCACCTCATTTTTGTGACGCGGGTGGCGGATGCCGATGCGCCAGGGGCGTTCGCCATGGCGCCCGATCAGGCGAATATCGCCGCCGGCATTGATGATGGCGTTGGCGATGCCGTGTTGACGCAGCATGGCGATGCCGCGATCAATGGCATAGCCCTTGGCTATGCCGCCGAAATCGAGCAGACAGCGCGCATCAAGTCGTCGCCACTGTTTGTCATGATGTTCGATGCACTGTCCGGGAGGAATGGCGGCGCTAATCGCAGCCGTCGGCGGCGGCGAGGTGGCGGGCGGATCTGTGGAAAAACCCCACAACAGATTGAGTTTGCCGAGCGCCGGATCGAATGCGCCGCGGCTCTGCTGTTTTACTTGCAGGGCGGTGGTCAGCACGGCGGCCACCTCATCGGGCAGGGCGACCCATGCGCCGGGCGCAGATGCGTTGAATGCTTTCACTGCATTGGGGTGGTCGCCGTAAATGGTGAAGGCGTCTTCAATGCGCTGCATTTCATGGGCGGCGGCGGCAATGGCGGCGGCGGCCCGGCCGCGATCACTGCCGATGATGGTGAACTTGACCAGCGTGCCCATGATAAAACGGGTGTCATGAATTTCAGCCGGTGAGCTGCATGCACTGAGCAGCAGAAGCAGGGGGATGATGAGAAAACGGCGCATGGCGCTACTCTTGCCCGAATTCAGTGGCTGGCAAGTGTCGGCAGCTGGTTGTGCCAGAGCAACATCCGGACAGTTTTCAGACAGTTTAACATCAGCGCAACATCCATTTGCCTTTGGCGGAGAAATATCCGATAGTTGCGCTCAAGTATTCAAACGAGGTGCAAAATGAGCGTGGTGTTAACCGAAGCAGCAGCGGAAAAAGTGCGTGGATTGCTGGCGCAGGAAGATGATAGCCTGAATCTGCGGGTGTTCGTCTCCGGTGGCGGCTGTTCCGGCTTTCAGTACGGCTTCACCTTTGATGATCAGATCAAGGATAACGATAGCGTGGTGGAGAGCCACGGCGTCAAATTGCTGGTGGACCAGATGAGCATGGATCTGCTCAAGGGCGCGGAGATTGATTATCAGAGTTCCATTCAGGGCGAATCGTTTGTGATTCGCAATCCCAACGCCGCATCTACCTGCGGCTGCGGTAAATCATTCACCCCGTCCGAATCCGGCGGCGGTTGCGCCAATGCAGGCTATTAACCCGGATTTCTGATCTATCGATTCAGCATATGACAGCGCTGGCAATCCACAGGCTTTGCAAAGTCTATGATAACGGCAATCAGGCGTTAAGTGATGTATCTCTCGATATCCCCGAGGGCAGTTTTTATGCCCTGCTGGGGCCGAACGGGGCCGGCAAGAGCACGCTGATCAATATTCTGGCCGATACGGTGCGCGCCAGCAGCGGCGCAATTTCACTGTTCGGTCACGATCTGCTGGCTGAGCGCAGCTGGTGCAAGCGGCGCATCGGCGTGGTGCCGCAGGAAATGGCCTTTGATCCGTTTTTTACGCCGCGTGAAGTGCTGGCGTTCACATCCGGCCTGTTTGGCTGCAAACCCGATTACGACTGGATTGATGAGCTGTTGGCCCGGCTTGAATTGATCGATCATGCCAAAAAAAATACCCGTCAGCTCTCCGGCGGCATGCGGCGGCGTTTGCTTGTGGCGCAGGCGCTGGTACACAGGCCGAAGCTGGTGATTCTCGATGAGCCGACGGCCGGGGTGGATGTGGAATTGCGCCGCCGACTGTGGGATTTCATGCGCGAGCTCAATGCCGCCGGCGCCACCATTCTGCTGACCACCCATTATCTCGATGAGGCTGAAGAGCTGTGCGATCATGTCGCCATTATCGATCGTGGCGCACTGCTGACGGCGCGGCCGATGCAGGAGATGATGCGCGAAATCGCCTCTTCCTGCCTCTGCCTCAATTATGGCGGCCCGGTGGATCTGTCTACCGAAATAGCGGATAAACTGGCCACTTTCGAGCCGCGCCCGAGCGATGAGGGGGTCTGTCTGAAGCTGGGGCGGCAGCAGGGCGGTTCCACATTTCATCGCGCCTATCAGGCTGCCGTGGCCTGCTTCGGCGAACCGCTCGATGCCGGGATTCGGCGCGAGGATCTGGAGGATGTATTTTTGCGCCTGACGGGCAACGGCGCTGCAAAGCGCATGGATGAAGGGGGCGACGATGCGGCCGGTTAACAGCCTCGGGGCATGGACATTGTTCACGCGTGAAGTGCGGCGCTTTCTCAAAGTGAAGATGCAGACCATCGTTACGCCGGCGCTCACCGCCATGCTTTATCTGGTGATTTTCCGCTACGCCATGGGCGCAAGGCAAGTGCCGGGCATGGGGGTGGATTATTTCAGCTTTCTGGTGCCGGGCCTGGCCATGATGGCGATGCTGCAGAATGCTTTTGCCAACACATCCAGTTCAATGATTATGGGCAAGGTGATGGGCATGCATATCTATCTGCTGATGGCGCCGCTCTCGGCCATCGAGGTGGTGCTGGCATTTCTGGCCGCTGCGGTGGTGCGGGCGCTGGTGGTGGTGGTCGTATTCCTTGCCGTGTTATCGCCGTTTGTCGATCTGCACCTGCTGCATCCGGAGGTGATTCTGCTCTATGGCCTGTGCGGCAGCATTATCATGGGCGGTCTGGGGCTGATCGGCGGCATCTGGGCCAGGGATTTCGATCATGTGGCAATGGTGACCAACTTTGTGATTCTGCCGCTGACCTTTCTCTCCGGCGTTTTCTATTCCGTTAAACAGCTGCCGCCGCTGTGGCAGCAGATCAACCATGCCAACCCGTTTTTTTACCTGATTGATGGCTTTCGTTACGGTTTTCTCGACGTCGGCGATACCGATCCCTATGCTTCGATGACCGTGGTGGTTGCCACGGCGCTGACCACAACACTGGTTTGCTGGCAGCTATGGCGCACCGGATGGCGCATGAAAGAGTAGGGGGCGCTATTGCAAGGAGATGATCGGCACACTGAGCGAACGGGCCAGGCGGAGCAGACCATTGCCTGCCATGAGTGCGATGCGATTCATCGCGTGCCTGCGCAGTTGCAGCGCCGCGAAGTTGCGCACTGTGCCTGTTGCCATGCCGAACTGCATCACCATCAAGCCGCCAATGCACTGGAACGCTGCCTGTCGCTATATTTGTCGGCTTTTATCCTGTTTATTATCGCCAACCTGTTCCCTTTTATTACGCTCAAACTGAGCGCTCAGGAAAATGTGAGCGTGCTGTTGTCCGGCCCTGCGGCGCTATTTGCTGCAGGTAATGTCGATATTGCGGCGCTGGTGCTGCTGTGCAGCATTGTTTTTCCTTTGCTGACCATGCTCGGGGCGCTCTATTTGTTGATTCCGGCTTTTTTTGGCATCCATGCGCCTGCCACAGGCGCTGTGTTTCGCCTGATTCACCGCCTGATGCCGTGGAGCATGCTGGGCATATTTATGCTGGGCGTGATTATCGCCGTCGTGAAACTGCTTGATATGGCCGAGATCGACTTCGGTATTGCGCTGGCTGCTTTTGTTGTTTTGCTGCCCATCATGGTTTTTGCACAACAGTATTTCGACAGTTCGTTGTTCTGGCCGCCACAGCGCCGTGTGTCGGGTGTTGAAATGCAGCTTCGTGGCCGCGCCAGCCATTATCGGTTGCTACATTGTCATACCTGCTCCTATCTGCTCAGACAGCGGGACCACGGGGAGATACAGCATTGCCCGCGCTGTGGCGATCATCTGCATTTTCGTAAGCCCAATAGCCTGGCCCGCACCAAATCGCTGCTGGTTACCGGCATCATGCTGTTTATTCCGGCCAATCTGTTTCCGGTGATGAGCGTGGTCTATTTCGGTCAGGACGACCCCAGCACAATTCTTGGCGGCGTGGCGCATCTTGTCACTGCCGGCATGTGGCCGCTCGGCCTGATCGTCTTCTTTGCCAGCATCATGGTGCCGGTCAGTAAATTTGTTGCCATCATATTTTTGCTGCACTCTGTGCGGCGAGGCTCCAGATGGCGACCGGAAGATCGCACCCGCCTATACCGGGTGATCGAAGTGATTGGTTCCTGGTCCATGGTTGATGTTTTTGTCATTGGACTGCTGACCTCGCTGGTGCAGTTTGGCGGCTTAACTACCATCCATCCCGAAATTGGCGCCAGCTTTTTTGCCGCCACTGTGGTAGTGACCATGCTGGCCACCCATAGTTTTGATCCGCGTTTGATGTGGGATGCGATGGAAGAAAGGAAAAAAACGGGTTCATCCAATCCGCCAATAAGCTCGCGGCGCTATTCCCATGTCTGATCAGCCAACGGTCGATGATCAGCAGCCGCTGCAGGCTGTTGTTAAAAAGCACCGGACTCCATCCATTGTCTGGTTGATTCCACTATTGACGTTGGTTGTCGGCGCCTGGCTGGTCACCAAATACCTTTCTGAACGCGGGCCGGAAATTACCATCACATTCAAAACTGCTGAAGGTATCAAGAAGAAATCTCCCATTATGTACAGGGATGTGCAGATTGGCAAAGTGAAGAAAATTCGCTTTAGCGATGACTTCAAACATATTGTGTTGACGGCGCGCATGGCTGCCAGCGCCGAACCATTTCTGCGTGAGAAGAGTCGTTTTTGGGTGGTTCGCCCTCACCTGTCGTTGCAGGGCGCGTCCGGACTGAGAACACTAATTAACGGAAGTTATATCGAAGTTGATCCCGGTCCAGGCGCGGAACAGTATGAATTTTCCGGACTGGAGGAGGCTCCGGCCTTAAGGTCGGAATCCAGCGGTGTGAGCGTGACGCTGATCTCGGATCAACTCGGTTCGCTGAATATCGGCACCCCGGTTTATTACAAGGGGATTGTCGCCGGAAAGATCGTCGGTTATGAACTCGATGAAAGTCGAACAAGCGTGCGGATTCACGCCTTTATCGACGCGCCGTATGACAAGCTGGTGCACGATAACAGTCATTTCTGGAATATCAGCGGCATTGATGCCAGTTTGAATGATAGCGGCCTTGAGCTGCATTCGCTGTCGATTTTGACCATGGTGTTTGGCGGCATCGCCTTCGACGCTCCACAGCAACAGGTAAAGAGCGGCGATGATCACGCCAGCCACGCCAATACGAAAGCATTGAGCCGGAAAAAATTCAGGCTGTATGCGCATTTCGATGATATTTTGGAGCACAGCTATAAGCAGAAGCTTCATTTTATCACCTATTTTGACAGCTCCATTCACGGGCTGAATGTCGGAGCCAATGTCGAATTTCAGGGCATTAAAATCGGCAAGGTCAGCAATATCGGCCTGGAACTCGGTGCGGCCAAGCAGGGTTATCGTATTCCGGTTACGCTGGAAATCGAGCCGCAACGCGTACCGGGCATGCATGTGAAAAATGTGCAGCAGGTGCGCCGGAGGTTGATGGCAATGGTGAAGCAGGGGCTGCGGGCGCAGTTGCAGACCTCCAGCTTGCTGACAGGGAAGCTCTATATCGATCTGATCATGCCGGAGCATCGAAAGGTGGGTCGGGTTGCCGCAAATGATCGCTCGCTGCCGGAAATTCCTTCTGTTGTCGGCGGTTTGAGCCAGATACAGGGCTCAGTGCAAAACATCCTGAGCAAGGTGGAGAAGCTGGATATCCAGCAGATTGGCGATGATCTGCATGCATCGCTGCACTCGCTTCGGCATGTGCTCAAAACCCTGAACAAACAGGTTGAACCAACAACAGATAACCTGAACGATCTGCTTAAACAGTCGAAGCGGACATTGCAGTCTCTGGACAAAGCGCTTGATCCCTCGTCGCCGACACAATATCGCTTTAAGCAGATGAGTCGGGAGTTGTCCGATATGGCGCGATCCATTCGCGATTTTATTGATATGCTGGAGCGTCATCCCAACTCAGTGATTTTCGGAAAGCCGGCAAAAGGAGAACAGTGATGCGATTTCCACGCCATATTTTGCAATCCGGCCTGTTGGCGCTGGCGCTATTGTCAGCCTGTAGCAGCACGCCGACGACGCACTATTATGTGCTGGATGCGATCAAAGCGGATGAGCAGCCTCGGGCGACGTTGGCGGCGACTGCCGCCATCATGCTGGATGTGGAGATTCCACACTACCTTGATCGCCCCGGCATGGTTAGCCGTGATCAGAGCAACCAGTTGCACCTGGCCGAATATCATCAATGGGGCGGGCATCTGCGCGACAATATAGCTCGCGTGCTGGCCGACAATTTATCCACTCGCCTTGCATCTGCTGAAATTTATATTGTGCCGATGCCTGATGATGTAAAGCCTGATGCCTCTCTGAGTGTCAATATTCGAACCTTTGAACGCATGCCTGACGGCCATGTTCATCTGTCCGCACAGTGGCGCTTCACAGCCCGGGGCAGGAAAACGCAATCTCATTTTGAGGAGCTGATCGGCGACCATGTGGTCGGAGAACAGGGTTATGCGGCAATGGTCACCGAAATGGATGCACTGCTGGCACGATTTTCCAGCCAGGTTGCACAAACGATGCTCTAAGGAAGATCTAAGCAACTCAGAGCTTCCGCACCGGCCATGGATGTCGTTTTTCAGAGCGTCCCTAACACTCCGCTTTTTTGGTGTTGCCGACTCAGTCGGCCAACATTGGAGTCGTTGCGGGCTGTTGCCGCGCCCGATGCGTCCGCGCGTTTTCCGGGCGGGTGTTGACGATGGCGGCGATGGCGAATCCTTAAAACGACTTGCCCATTGTTGCAGACGGGCGGGCCATGCTACCGTTCGCAAACCAGACGACTGAAACATTTCAAATCAAGTTTTCGTGTGACGAAACGAGGGGAAGCTATGTCAGATAAATCAAAAGCGCTGGATACAGCCTTGAGTCAAATTGAACGCCAGTTCGGCAAGGGTACGGTGATGCGGCTCGGCGATCAGGGCAAGGTGGCGGTGGATGTGATTCCCAGCGGTTCGCTGGCGCTGGATGCGGCGCTCGGCGTCGGCGGCTATCCGCGCGGCCGCGTCATCGAAATTTACGGACCGGAGTCGTCCGGTAAAACCACCATGGCGCTGCATGCCGTGGCCGAAGCGCAGAAGCTCGGCGGTCAGGCCGCATTCGTGGACGCCGAGCATGCGCTCGATCCGGCTTATGCCCAAAATCTTGGCGTGGATGTCGAGAATCTGCTGGTTTCACAGCCCGATTCGGGCGAGCAGGCGCTGGAAGTGGTGGATATGCTGACCCGCTCCGGTGCGCTGGATATTATCGTGGTCGATTCGGTGGCGGCGTTGACGCCGAAAGCAGAGCTTGAGGGCGACATGGGCGATTCGCACATGGGCTTGCACGCCCGTTTGATGAGCCAGGCGCTGCGCAAGCTGACCGGTTCGATCTCCCGTTCCAAAACAACTGTCGTGTTTATCAATCAGATTCGCATGAAAATTGGCGTGATGTTCGGTAATCCGGAAACTACCACCGGCGGCAATGCACTGAAATTCTACGCTTCGGTGCGCCTGGATGTGCGTCGCACCGGCGCCATCAAGAAGGGTGATGAAGTGCTGGGCAATGATACCCGTGTGAAAGTGGTGAAGAATAAAATGGCGCCGCCGTTCAAGCAGGCGAACTTTTCCATTATGTACGGCGAGGGCGTATCGCATGCCGGCGAAGTGCTCGATATGGGCGTGAAGTATGGCTTTGTGAACAAGAGCGGCGCCTGGTATGCCAGGGATAATGAGAAAATCGGCCAGGGCAGGGATAATGCGATCAGGTTTTTGAAGGAACATCCCGATATGCTGGCGGAAGTGGAGGCCAAAGTGCGGGCTGAACTGGGCATGTGCGCCGATGCGGCGGAGCCTGCGGAATAGGTGAATAAAGAGAAGCTGGCGGCGTATCACTATGCTGTTCGGTTGCTCACCAACCGTGAATATTGTGAGTATGAAATGCGCCAGCGGCTGGCGGGCCGTGAGTTTGAAGATGCGGTGATTGACTGGACGATCCACCAGCTTGAGCAGGATGGCTATCTCAGTGAGGTGCGTTTCGCAGAAGCCTACTTGCGCTCGCGTCTGAAAAAAGGCGAGGCGCCGTGGCTGGCGGCCAGACGGGCGGAGCAGAAAGGGGCGCGATCGGATGCGGTGCAAGCTGCGTTGGCCGAACTTGTGGAAGACTATGATGCCGAGCAGGCGGCGCGCGAGTTGATTTTGGCGCGAGATCCGGGCGGCTTCCGCTTCGATGACGAACGGGTATGGCAACGCCAGGCCCGTTTTTTGCGGAACAAAGGCTTTCATGCTGATATTATTCTGCGCGTATTGAAGTCACGTTAAGTTATCAAGTCAAAAGCGTTCTTTGCGGTTTAATGTTTATGGAGGGTTCCCGGTGAAGACATCCGAGATTCGTCAAAAATTTCTGGAATATTTTGCCTCGAAAGGGCATCAGGTGGTGGAGTCCAGTTCGCTGGTGCCGCATGGCGATCCGACGTTGATGTTCACCAATGCGGGCATGGTGCAGTTCAAGAATGTGTTTCTCGGTAATGAAACGCGCCCCTATGCGACTGCGACCTCATCGCAGAAGTGCGTGCGCGCCGGCGGCAAACACAACGATCTGGAAAATGTGGGGCACACAGCCCGTCACCACACCTTTTTTGAGATGCTGGGCAACTTTTCGTTCGGCGACTATTTCAAGCATGAGGCCATTGCCTACGCCTGGGAGTTCCTCACCGTCGGTTTGAAACTCGATGCGGATCGGCTGTTTGTCACGGTGTTTGAGGATGACGATGAAGCCTACGATATCTGGGTGAAAGAGATCGGCGTGGCAGAGGATAAAATCGCCCGCATCGGCGCCAAAGATAATTTCTGGTCGATGGGCGACACCGGCCCGTGCGGCCCCTGCTCGGAAATCTTTTACGATCATGGCTCGGATGTGTGGGGCGGCCCGCCGGGGACGCCGGAGGAAGAGGGCGACCGTTTTATTGAGATCTGGAATCTCGTTTTCATGCAATATAATCGCGATGCGGAAGGTGTGCTGACGCCGCTGCCGAAGCCGAGCGTGGATACCGGCATGGGGCTGGAGCGTATTGCTGCGGTGATGCAGGGCGTGCACAACAATTACGATATCGATCTGTTTAAAAACCTGATCGATAAAGCCTGCGATGTCACCGGCATCACTTTCGGCGAGGATGCGGAGAAGGATGTTTCGCTGCGCGTGCTGGCCGATCACCTGCGTTCGGTGGCGTTTTTAATGGCCGATGGCGTGCTGCCCAGTAATGAGGGGCGCGGTTTTGTGTTGCGCCGGATTCTGCGCCGCGCCTGCCGGCACGGGCGTCTGCTCGGCATGCAGGAGGCGTTTATCTACAGGCTGGTGGAGGCGCTGGTCGATGAGATGGGTTCGCACTTCCATGAACTGCAGGAGCATCAGGCCAATATCGAACAGTTGATCCGCATTGAAGAAGAGCGCTTTATCAAGACGCTCGATAAAGGCTTGAAACTGGTGGAACAGGCGGTCAGCGAGGCCGGCGAGGGCGGCACGATTCCGGGTAAAACACTGTTCACCCTCTACGATACCTTCGGCTTCCCGACCGACCTGACGGCGGATATTCTCAAAGGCTCCGATATCAAGCTGGATATGGATGGTTTTGAGGCTTGCATGGAAGAGCAGCGCCAGCGCGCCCGCGCCGCCTGGGGCGGTTCGGGTGAATCGGCGCTGCCGAAAGCGCTGTTTGAGCTGCGCGAGCAGCATGGCCCGACTGAATTTCTCGGTTACACCACGCTGGAGGCCGAAGGTGCGATTAGCGGCCTGATTCGCGATGGCGAGGCGGTGGAATCCCTGAGCGAAGGCGAAGATGGCTGGCTGGTTACCAATCAGACGCCGTTCTACGGCGAGTCGGGCGGCCAGGTG
>JALUYG010000205.1 GCA_027013105.1 Mariprofundus sp. | reverse complement strand
ACAGGCGCTGGACGAGCTGGATGCGGTCTATGCTGCCTATGCCGAGCCGGATGCCGATTTCGACGCCATCGCCGCCAAACAGGCCAAACTGGAGGCCGAAATCGAGGCTGCAGACGGCCACGATCTGGATCGCAAACTGGATGTCGCCGCCGACGCTTTGCGGCTGCCGGCCTGGGATGCCGATGTCAGCAAACTCTCCGGTGGCGAACGCCGTCGCGTGGCGTTGTGCCGGCTGCTGCTCTCCAATCCCGATATGCTGCTGCTCGATGAGCCGACCAACCACCTCGATGCCGAATCGGTGGCCTGGCTGGAGCATTTCCTGCACGACTATCCCGGCACAGTCGTGGCGGTCACCCATGATCGCTATTTTCTCGACAATGTGGCCGGCTGGATTCTTGAACTCGATCGCGGGCGCGGCATCCCGTTTGAGGGCAACTACAGCGGCTGGCTGGAGCAGAAAGAGAAGCGTCTGGCGGTGGAGGAGAAACAGGAAACCTCGCGCCGCAAAGCCATGCAACACGAACTGGAGTGGGTCCGCGCCGGCGCCAAAGGGCGGCATGCTAAATCGAAAGCGCGCCTGAAAGCTTTCGATGAACTGGCCAGCCGCGAGGTGCAGGAACGAAACGCCACCAAACAGATCTTTATTCCGGTGGCCGGGCGCCTCGGCGACACCGTGGTGCAGGCGCGCGATCTCTGCAAGAGCTTCGACGGCAAGGTGCTGTTCGAAAAGCTGTCGTTCAACCTGCCGCGCGGCGGCATTGTCGGTATTATCGGCCCGAACGGGGCCGGCAAGACCACGCTGTTTCGCATGATCACCGGCCAGGAGCAGCCCGACAGCGGTGAGCTGATCGTCGGCGAAACGGTGCAACTCTCCTATGTCGATCAATCGCGTGATGCGCTGGATGGCGATAAAACCGTGTGGGAAGAGATCTCCGGCGGCTCCGACTCGATCTGGCTGGGCAAGGCGGAAGTCTCCAGCCGCGCTTACTGCGGCCGTTTCAATTTCAAGGGCGGCGATCAGCAGAAGAAGGTGAAGGTGCTCTCCGGCGGCGAGCGCAACCGCGTGCATCTGGCCAAAATGCTGCAGTCCGGCGGCAATCTGTTGCTGCTGGACGAACCGACCAACGATCTGGATGTCGAAACCCTGCGCGCGCTGGAAGAGGCGCTGCTCGATTTCGCCGGCTGCGCCGTGGTGATCTCGCATGACCGCTGGTTTCTCGATCGTGTCGCCACCCACATTCTGGCCTATGAAGGCGATGGTCATGTCGAATGGTTCGAGGGCAACTTCGAAGAGTATGAAGCCGACAAAAAACGCCGCCTCGGCGACGACGCCACCCAGCCGCACCGTATTAAATACAAGAAACTGGTATAAGGAATCTCTGAATTACTCAGAGCTTTCCCAACCCAGCATAGCCGAAACCAAACAGGAAATGCTTTATTGTCTCACGTCCGGGTTGGGTTAAAACCCTCGCCTTCAGGCGAAGGCTTCAGCGTGCTACGATTGAGGGATGGTCAATCATTACAGGAAATCGAGCCATAGTGTATTCAGGATAGAGATCCATTTGGTTTGGGTCACGAAGTATCGGTACAAGGTGTTGCGAGGAGATGTGGCGCATCGGTCGCGAGAGCTGATCCGGAGGATATGTACGGAAGAAAATGCAGAGATACTTTCGGGAGTTGTGAGTAAAGATCATATTCACCTTCTGGTATCAATCGACCCTTCGACCTCGATATCGAAACTAGTGCAGTATTTGAAGGGGAAGACATCACGCAAGCTTCAGCAGGATTTTCCGCATCTGAAGAAGCGTTACTGGGGTCAGCACCTTTGGGCTCGAGGGTATTTTGCAGTGAGTACGGGCAATGTCTCATCGAAAATGATCGAGGCGTATATATCGCATCATTTTGAAGAGGAAGAAGAGGAGAAGGATGTTTTCAGGGTTGAGTAGGGACGACTTCAAGTCGTGTCACAACATTCTGTGCGCTTCAGCGCACAGTGGTTGAATTCCGGTTTTTACTCTGCGTTCCTCTGCGTACTTTGCGGTGAAAGGTTTTGATTCAGCTTTAACTCTGTGATGCAAACGGCCAGCGCCGGGGCTATGCTTGCGGCATGCGATTCACCCCTTTCGCCCACCTGCATAATCACTCCGATTTCTCGCTGCTCGGCGCCACAACTTCCGTGGAC
>JALUYG010000204.1 GCA_027013105.1 Mariprofundus sp. | reverse complement strand
ACCGTTGCTGATAACGCCAACCAGATTGGCGCGGGCGGTATATTCATCGGCCAGTTCAGGATTTTGCTCGATGGCCAGGCAGGGCTCGGCCACGCCGGGCGTGTATGCCAGGGCCAGATCGCGCTGGGTTAAGCACGGTTTGGTGGGCTTGATGCTGATCTTTCCCGGCGTTGGAGAACTGTGGTACTCGAATGCTTCCTTGCGCAATGTCTCTTTTGGCATCATTTTACCCCTTGTATTGCTGGTCGTCCGTTGCAGATTCGCACGTCGGCGGTTCGGCAATGCTAACGCTGTAAGCCGGCGGGGTCATGGAGGGAAATATGCAGATAGGTTTTGCCGGGGCCGGGGCGGTCGGTTGTCACTATTGCAGCAAGCTGACGCAGGCCGGTTTCGATGTGCTGTTGCTGGCGCGCGGCGAACATCTGAATGCGTTGCAACAGCATGGCTTACAGCACGAATCCGATGGCATCCGCCGGCGGATTTCTGTGCAGGCGACAGCGGATGCCGCGCAGCTTGGCGGTTGCCGGATTGTGGTGTTAAGCTGCAAAATGACGACGCTGCAGCAGATGCTGCCCTCGTTGCAGCAGCACCTGCATCCGGATGCGCTTATCCTTACCCTGCAAAATGGCGTACAGGCGCCGGAAATGGCTGCCAGCGCATTTCCCGGTCACGCAGTTGCCGCAGGCACCGCCTTTATCGGGGCGCGTATCGAAGCGCCCGGCCATGTCATTCATTCAGCCGCCGGCGGCTTGCGCATGGGCTTATGGCTGCCCGGGCGCGGCGAAGCGCAACTGCCCTGGCTGATTCAGGCCTGCCGGGATGCCGCTATTCCCATCCGGCAGGATGATGATCCGGCCGCCATGTTGTGGCGTAAACTGCTCTGGAACTGCGGTTTTAACGCCATCACCGCCATCACCCGCCGCTATGCCAGCGAGATGGCGTCCAATGCCGAAACCGCAGCCATTGTCTTGCAGGCCATGCAAGAGACTGTCGCGCTGGCCCGTGCGCGCGGCATCAATATCGACGAAGCAGATATCCGCAAACACATCGACATCACGCTGTCCATGGGGCCGGTAAAAACCAGTATGTGGCAGGATATCGAAGCGGGCCGCCGCACCGAGGTGGACTATATCAACGGCTATGTGGCCTCGCAGGCCGAAGCCATGCAGCTGCCCGCCGCCGCCAACCGGATGCTGACCCGTCTGATTCATGCCATTGAGGCCTGGTAAAATTAAAAAATAGATTCAGGAATGCGTTTTCCCAGATCGATGTGCAATTGCGCCGTCGCTATGATCTGATTCCCAATCTGGTTGAAACGGCTAAAGCGTATCTGAAGCACGAGTATGAAACCTTACAGGAGGTAATCGAAGCGCGTAATCAGGCGCTGGCGGCAGTCAAAGGCGCCAGCCAAAATCCCGACAATGCCTCGGCGATGAAATCACTGATGGGTGCGGAAGCGGCGCTCGGCGGCGCGATGCTCAATTTGCATGCAGTGATGGAAAACTATCCCGATCTGAAAGCCGATAAGACCATGGCTCAGCTCTCCGAGGAGATCAGCAGCACAGAGAACCGGGTGTCGTTTGCCAGGCAGGCCTACAATGATGAGGTGATGCTCTACAACACGCAACGTGAAAGCTTTCCCGATATCCTGTTTGCCGGCGCGTTCGGCTTTCAGCCGGCCGTTCTGTGGAAGATCACCGAGCCTGATGCGCGCCAGCAGGTAAGCGTCGGTTTTTGATGGATTGATCAACCAGGCTGCCGCTGAAATGGATTTTTTCGGGCGTCAGGAACAGGCGAGAAAGCAGACCGTATGGCTGATCATCCTGTTTGCCGCTGCGGTGATTGCCGTCACGCGTGGCGCTGTCGAATTGCTGCGCCGGGATGAACTGCAAGGGGTGATTGCACACGAATTCAGCCATATCCTCAATGGCGACGCACGTCTGAAGATGCGCCTCACGGGGTTGCTGTTCGGTATTACCCTGATTTCCGATGCCGGCATTGTGATGTTGACGAGCCGTCGTTCCGCCAGTTATTCCGGCCGGGACAGGGGCGTATACCCAGCGCTGCTGGTGCTCGGATTTCTGGTTTTTATGGCCGGCACGATCGGGGCAGTATTTGCCGATCTGATCAAGCGCTGAAACAGTTTGAGGCTGCAGCGCCGAATCTGAAAAAGCGCTTGCTGAGCGCAG
>JALUYG010000203.1 GCA_027013105.1 Mariprofundus sp. | reverse complement strand
CACAGGCTGCCGGACTGAAAACAGCGCTGGTTCAGACCGGCAAATACCGGGCCGATTTTGTCAAATCCACCGGCATCAAAGCCGATCTTCTGCTCCCTTCCATCGCCGACCTGCCGGATGCGTTGCACCTGCTGTAAAAACTGCCATCCATCAGATCAATCTCATTTCTTGTGATCCCGGTCACAGAACAATCGAACCAAACCCAACATACTCTCTGCTATAGCTGAACAAACACAGCAGGAGGTTTACCATGGCAGTTCCATATCATATCAGAGATACCAAAGACCACCTTCATATTATTCCCGAGGCTTACAGGAATGAAATCAAGATTGCCTTGCTGGTGCCCGCCGGGCTGGCTTGCCTGACCCTGTTCATTATGCTGGCCTTGCATAACTAGGATATTTTACCTTTGCCTTCCCGGAGCTATTCTCTAAGATAGCTCCTGATGAACAGGAAGCCTTCGCTACGGCAGCAGATTAGCAAGATGCTGGAGATGGATGTGGCGGACATTGCCAGTCTGCCCGCCCTGTTTCGTCATAGCACCCACCTGCTGCGCTTCTCGATTCGCGTCGTTGATCGCTTTCTGGCCGATAAATGCATCCAGCGCGCCTCTGCGCTGGCTTACGCGTCGCTGCTGGCCATTGTACCGATGGTGGCGCTGGGGTTTTCTGTATTCTCCAGTTTTCAGGCCTTTGACGCCATGGCGGGCAATATCAGCCATACGCTGCTGAGTTATCTGCTGCCAACCAGCCAGAAAGCCGTACAGGACTACCTTGGCACAGTAGCGGATAAAACCACCGCCATCTCCGTATTCGGCGTGATTGGTCTGCTGTTCACAGCCACGGCGCTGCTCAATACGATCGAAGAGGCCTTTAACGATATCTGGCGCATCACCCGCGCCCGCGCCTGGCTCTCCAAATTTATCACCTTCTGGGCCACGTTGACTCTGGCCCCCATTCTGATCGGCGCATCCATCTCCATCACCTCCTACTTCACGGCCCTGCCTGTCATCAAACATGTCGCCGAAGGCGCATCCTACATCAGCCAAACACCGTTTCTGCTGCCATGGCTGATGTCATCGCTGGCCATGGCGACGCTCTATTGCGTGCTACCCAACACCTCCGTCCCCTTCCGTTATGCGGCTGTTGGCGGCCTGGTCGCCGGCGCGCTGTTTGAATGGGCCAAGTTCGGCTTCGCTTTTTATGTCACCGAAGTCGCCAATTACGAACGTCTGTACGGCGCACTCTCCACCCTGCCGATCTTTCTGATCTGGATTTATCTGATCTGGGTGATTGTCCTGCTCGGCTCTGAAATCGCCTTCTGCCTGCAGCATCCGGAACAGTCGCACCGCCAGAACAGCAGCTTTCAAAAACCGGGCATTCGCCAGTTCTATTCGCACCTGATCCTGTTGCGTGCAGCCCAGGCGATGCATACAGGCACGACGCTGAGCACGAATGATCTGATCGAGGAGACAAACCTGCCCAACAACATCCTGCAGGAGTGGCTGGATCAACTCTGCGCCGTCAACCTGCTGCGCCGCGTCGATGCCGGCAACGACAGTTCCGGCTGGCTGCCCGCTTTTGATGCGGAACAGCTAAGCCTGTTTGAGATTTTTCATCGGCTCAATGATATCCCGATGGCGGTGCCTGAGCACTGGCGGGATACATCGCTGGGCCGGCAGCTCGCCGGACTCTATTTTCGGCTGGGTCGGGAACGCTGCGGGTTGCTCAAAAGCATGAATATCCGTGACATCATGGATCGTGAAGAGGAAAAAGGTAACGCCAGAGAGGAAATTCTGAAAGAGTACGACGCATGATCTGCGCCCCCGTCACCAAACTCATTATTGCCGACTCCGAACACGACGCCGATATGCTTTATGCCAGCGGCATGTTCGTTCCTGATCCGTTTATTGCCATTGAAATGGATGGCTGCTGGCACGGCCTGCTGTCGCCACTGGAGGTGGATCGCGCCCGCAAGCAATCAAAGCTGAATGAAGTACATCTGGATTCGCCATGGCGGGAACAGGCTGCGCAACAATCGCGCAGCGGTCTGGCCGCCGTGGCTGCCGCATTCCTGGCGACCAAAGCGATCACCGCTGTTCAGGTTCCGGCTCAATTTCCACTTGGGTATGCCGAACAGATGCGCAGTTGGGGGTTCACCGTCACCCCCGTTGATGGCGCTTTTTTTCCGACCAGAGCCATCAAAAGCGCCGATGAAATTCGAGCGCTGGCGCAAGCCGAACAACTGACGCGCAGATCCATGCAGCAGGCCGAACACTATCTGGCAGCCTGCAGCATTGGCAATGACAGCATCCTGCGTGATCCCGAAAGCGGGAAAAAGGTCAAATCGGCCGATATACGCCGTGTGATCGAAACCTTTCTGATCGGCAAAGGCGCCATGCCTGCCCACACCATTGTCGCCTGCGGCCGTGAAGGCGCCGATCCGCACAATATCGGCAGCGGCTTTATCCGCGCGCACCAAACCATCATTATTGATATTTTCCCCAGAGTGCTGGCGAGCGGTTACTGGGGCGATATGACCCGCACCTATGTCAAAGGCAAGGCCGCTCCCGAAATTAAAAAACTCTATCGCACCGTGCGTGAAGGTCAGGACATCGGCATCTCCATGGTGGCGGATGGCGTCGATGGCGCATCGATCCACCAGGCCATCACGGCCCACTTTGATCAACAGGGGTTCCCAACCAAAACCATTCGCGGCAGACAGAGCGGCTTTTTTCACGGCACCGGCCACGGCGTCGGCCTGGAAATCCATGAAGCGCCGCGCATTTCCACCAGCAGCGATATTCTACAAACTGGTCAGGTCGTCACTGTAGAACCCGGCCTCTACTATGCAGGGCTGGGCGGCGTACGCATTGAGGATATGGTGGTGGTTCGGGATGGCGGCTGCGACAACCTCACCCGTCACAAACGACAGTTAGAGATCGCCTGAACGGAAGCGGATGGTAGCCGATACCATAAGCAATGGGCGCCAGCAGGAAACAAGTGTCTGGCGGCTGTGCTTTCACCTGCTGAAGCTATTGCTTCCTCACGATGAAGCCCCCGTTCTGATGCGTTGCAACATACCCGCGCCACCCATTTTCCATAGCACATAGCCGCCGGGCAGAGATGCAAGAAGTAGCACCAACACCCACAATGCCGCCATGGCGCCGGCAGCTTCAGCTGATGCACCGAACCAGGTGGCCAGACTCACATAGCCGGCTTCGCGAATGCCAAAACCGTTGAACGACAAGGGTAATGCGGAGGCCAGCGCCACCAGACAGACCATAAAACCATAAGCGAACCACGACATATCCATACCCACCGCCATGCCGAGCAACACATGCGCCTCTACGACCAGCATTTGAAACAGCATCGAAACCGGCAGGCTTTTCCACCAGGCGCGCTGAAATGCGGAAGACGTCAGTGGCAGGGCCTTCCAACCCGACAGCTTACCGCTCCAGCCGCAGCCAGTCAGACGCGGCCACCACCACGGCGCGCTCGCCAACAGCGCCAACAGCAGCAGCACGCCGCCATTCCACATCAGCATCCACGGCAAAGGAATATCGAGAAACAGCATACAGCATGAAACCAGCAGTCCCAGCCCGACAACGCCATTGATCCGCTCCATAATCACACTGGCGGCAGCTGCCCAGCCGGCTTGCTCACGTCCTTTGGCCAACAGCCAGCCACGCGCCACGTCGCCGCCGATAATCGACGGCAGGAACAGGCTTAAAAACATACCGAGAAAATAGAGCCGAATTTTTCTAGCGACCGCCACGCCCAGCCCCAGTCCGCGCGCCAGCCATGACCAGCGAATCGCAGAGAGCACCTGACCAACGACCAGACAGAGAACGGCGACAACCACCAGTCGCCAGTCGGCAGTTTTCAGCAATGCAACAATATCTGAGACGTTTAGCGACCAGCCCAGATAACCCAGCAGCAGCGCCGAAAGAAGAAGTTTAATCCAAAACATGAGGTGTCAGATGTGAGATGTGAGATGTGAGGTGTGAGATGCAGTGCCTTTACCTCTTACATCTAACATCTCACATCTAACGCAGGCTTCACGCTTCATCTTCTTCCCGGATACTATAGTGGCGGCGGCCGGTCGATTCATAATAGATGCGCGTCTGCATCTCCTGAATCAGACCGATGCCAAACAGCAGAATACCGCTGACAATCAACAGCGAACCCAGCTGTAGCATGGGCCGGCTGGCCAGTTCTGCGCCGAACAGCAGTTTATCCAGCGTCAGATACAGATCGATCAACAGGCCGCTGACCAGCGCAATCAGGCCGGCCGGACCGAACAGCTGCAACGGACGGTCGGTAAAACGCTGAAAAAAGACAACCAGCATCAGATCCACCAGCACACGCAGGGTGCGGCCAATGCCATATTTACTCTCACCATGCAGGCGCGGCCGGTGGCCCACCACCTCTTCGCCGATTCTGGCCCCGTAAAGATCGGCCAGAGCCGGCAGGAATCGGTGCTGTTCGCCGTAAATGCGCAGATTTTTGGCCACATCGGCGCGCATCAGTTTCATCGGACAACCGTAATCGTGCATACGCACCTTGGTGGAGCCTCGAATCAATGCATTGGCAATTTTGGATGGCAGATTACGAGACAACTGATCATCTTTGCGATCCTTGCGCCAGCCATTAACCATGTCGAGATGATCTCTCTGCATACGCTCCAGTAACTTGAGAATATCGGCCGGATCGGTCTGCAGATCGCCATCCATATAGACAATATAGTCGCCGCGTGCGCGATCAAAACCGGCGCTCATGGCGGCTGTCTGACCGAAGTTACGGCGCAACTGAATCAGCACCACGCGATCATCCGATGCACGCGCTCGTTTGACCGCCTCCACCGTGCCGTCATCCGAACCGTCATCGATCAGGATCAACTCATAAGCATGACCTTCAAGTTTTTCCGCCACTTCGGCCACCAGCAACGGTACATTTTCCTCTTCCCGATACAGCGGCACGACGATAGAAATCATCTTTTCTGCCGGTTTTCTCTCTTCCCTTGCCATCGTCCCTCTCTCTTTCACTGCATTCTTCCACCCTGACTGCGATCCAACGGCTGCAGACTCACCAGCAACAACCATTTGCGCGCATACATGCCATGCACCCGCGCATGCACAATGAGATAGGGAATGATCGCTTTTGGCAACTCTGCAAGCGCATCCTGCGCCAGCACCACCGCTTTGCCGGCCGTCAGCCATGCCCCCACCTGTTTCACATCGGTCAGCATCGGCAGACGACCGCCGTGATAAAACAGCAGGGATGGCTGAAAATAATGGAATGTCGCCAGTTCGCTACCGTCAAAACCTGCTGCAGTCGCTTTGCTCGCCAACAGCCGGCTGATTTTATGATGATCGATCCCCTTCACCGACCAGCCGGCCAGCATGAGCATAGACGCTGCCATGGCGATCGGCAACATCAGCCGGGCATCGGCTCGCCCCGACTTTCTGCCTCTGAACCTCAGCCGCCATGTCAGCCAAGCCGAAACCAGCAGCATCGGCAACATGGCCAAAATATAATACCCCTCGCCCGGCCACTGTTTTTCCAGCGCCATGCCGCCGCCAACCACTATCGCCAGCGACATCAGCAGCGCTGTCCGGACCAGCCAGCCTGTGGCGCGCTGACGCAACGCATCGGATGCGCACGCCCAGCCATAAGCCATCAATATGGCTGCAGCCGGAAACAGCGGCAGGATATAATTCGGCAGCTGGGTGCGCGCAATGCTGAAAAAGAGGATGTACACACCGATCCAGCAGAGCATAAACAGCCGCACTGGATGTTGCCGCAAGAGGCCCAAACGCCACGGACCGAACCACAGCAACGCCGCCAATAGCCCTGTCCAGGGGAACCACCCGACCATCATGCTGACGAGATACAGCCCCGGAAAACCGTGATGGCCCTGCAGCGGACTGGTGAAACGGTCGATATTCTGATGGAAAATAAAGCCTTCAAGCCAGACGCCGTGGGTCAATACGCCAACGGCAATATACCACGGCATGGCCACCGCCATGGCAATGGCCATGCCTTTAAAGGGGTGAAACAGACGCCAATGTTTCCACTCCCCCATCAGCGTCAGAAAAGCGGCGACAATCAACAGCGGCATCAAACCGGCAATCGGCCCCTTGGCCAGCGTGCCGAATCCGATCGCCACATAAGCGGTGATTAACAGCCCCGGCATGCGCTGCGATGGTTGCTGTTTCTGCTCCAGATAAGCAATCAGCAGCGCCGGCAACGCAATCCCCAGCGCCAGCATCAGCAGCGGATCAGGCACTGCCGCCCGTGCAATGACAATGATATGCAGAGCGGAGGCAAATGTGCCCGCCGCCATCAGCGCCGCCACCTCTATCGTATGCGCATCGCGCACTGCGGCCACGCAGTTTGTCATCAAACGCCGCGTCATGGCCCAGATTGCCAGCACCAGCGCCGTCATCGGCAGCGCCGAGGGCAGCCGCGCCGTCCACTCATTGACGCCGAACAGCGCATCGAGCGGCATCATCAGCCAGTAAATAAGAATCGGTTTATCGAAACGGTAGTCGCCGTTAAACATCGGCACCCACCAGTTGCCTTCCAGCAACATCTCACGGGCGCAGACGGCATTGTTGGGTTCATCCACATCCCAGAGGCTGTGCCCCCCCAGAAAAGCAAAAAAATCGACCGAGCAGATCAGCAGCAACCACAACAGCGGCTGTTTCAGGATGGATTTCATCAGCATCGACTTACGCGCATGGATGTTTCATGTTAACGCGCATGGATTTTTTCCACCCCGTGATTGAAACATTATCACAGGGTGGAAAAAGTCCATGCAAGCGCGTTGTTTGTTTCATGTTAAAGCAGATGAACTGGCGTACAGGTTGCAAATCAGCCACCGCCATTCAACCATTTGAGGATATTCTGTTTCAGGAGAGCGCTCTCTCCGGACAGGAACACACGTTTGCGCCGGGATGTCATGCCGGATGTTATCTGCACCGATGCAGCAGGCAGATCGAGAGCCCTGGCGATCAGGCGAACGATCGCTTTGTTGGCTTTGCCATCCTGCGCTGCTTCGCCGATGGCAATTTTTACAGCATCGCCATGCAGACCGCGCAACTGCGGCCGGCGTGCCCCCGGCTGGGCATGCACATTCAGGTATAATCCGCCCTTTCCTTCACAACATAGCTCAGCCAGTTTTTCTTCGCTGATCTCTATAGTGACAGCGTTCCTAGGCATGATTACGCAATAACATATTCAATGCTCCATCCAGCCTTTTTATTATCCTGCCGCGGCATTTAACTGCAATAAATCCAACCGCATAGCCGCAACCAAAGTCAAAAGCAGCTCTCGCCAGGACGCGAAGAAAAACAAGCCCAACTTTTTTGATCCCCCTTTGCGATCTTTGCGACTTTGCGAGCTATGCCTTTCAACCCTAACCACCCTGAATCATGGCGATGGCGATGCGATTCAGGCTGGCGACAAGAAAATTATCCAGAAACATAATAATCAACAGCGCAATCAACGGTGAAAAGTCGATACCGCTGAAATACGGCACGCGTTTTCTGATCGGAAACAGGATCGGCTCAGAAAGCTGATGGATAATCCGCACAATCTGATTATACGGATCAGGCGACACCCACGACAACACAGCCCGCGCGATAATCACAATGGTCGCAGTCGTGAACAGAATGTGCAGCACGCTCGCAGCCGCCTGTAGAAAATAGCCAATAATAAACATCACCCCAACTCCTCGGAACGTTTGCTGGCCGCCATCACCCCCTGACGCACGGCCGCCGGCATACCCTGTTCATACATCACATCGAGCGCCGCCTGCGTGGTACCGCCCGGACTGGTCACCTGATGCCTGAGCGCCTCGGCGGAGCGACCGCTCTCCACCAGCATTTTACCCGCCCCAAGGGCTGTTTGCGCCGCCAGTTTGGCGGCCATCGCCTCATCCAGCCCCAACTTCTCACCGGTCGCCTGCATCACTTCGGCCAACAGAAAGAAATAGGCCGGGCCGCTGCCCGATACTGCAGTCACGGCATGCATCAGTTTTTCATCATCCACCCGCAGCGATTCGCCGCAGGCGCCAAGCAGATATTCCGTGCGCTGTTTGTGCATTTCACCAGCCCGGCTGAACAGCACCGACATCCCCGCCCCCACCAATGCCGGCGTATTGGGCATTACCCGTACAATATTCACCGACTCGCCCAGCCATGCATGTAATGATGAGGTGGTGACGCCGGCGGCAATACTCACCACCGTCGCATCCGCTTTCAGTCGCGCCGCGAGCCCGCCAAGCGCCGCCTGCATCTGTTGCGGCTTGACAGCCAACACCAGCACATCGGCATACGCCGCCGCATCAGCATTCTGCGCGACGCATCCAACCCCATATGCTTCGACAAGGTAGTCACGGCGCTGCTGCTGCGGCTCGGATACGCAGATATTGTTGCCGGCATGCCCGGATCGCTTCAAACCCGCAATCAACGCCTCAGCCATATTGCCGCCGCCGATAAATCCAATCTTCAATTTCTGCATCTGTTTACCATACCCTTATTTGATAACCATTCAAAACCGCTTTAACCGCAAAGGACGTAAAGTTACGCAAAGGAAACCAAAATAAGTAAATTCGGAGGTCTGAATATATGTGCAACTATGAGAGAGTAATTGCAGGAATGATACCTCGTTTTTACTTTGCGTAACTTTGCGTCCTTTGCGGTGACAAGATTTTGCCTATCGCACATCCTGGTCGCCAAACAGAATCGAACCCAGCCGCACCATGGTCGCGCCTTCCTGCAGGGCGATGCGATAGTCACCGCTCATGCCCATGCACAACTCACCGCCGTCTGCATCCGAAAAGCTTCCATCGAACAGACGATCCCGCAAGCCCCGCACCGCCCGAAATGCCTGACGCACATCGCCCGCCTTGGGCGCCATGCACATCAGGCCGACCACGCTTAAATTGGCGATGTCACGCAGACCGGCGGCAAAATCCTCTACCGCATCAGGATGCACGCCGTGCTGACCGGGCGCACCGGCGATATTCACCTGAATCAGCACCGGCAACACGCGATCCGTCACATATCTCGCCACCGCCTGCGCCGTCTGCATATTGTCGCAACTGTGCCACACAGCCGCATGTCGGCCGATATATTTGGCCTTGTTTTTCTGCAGCGGGCCGATCATATGCCACTCGCAATCCGGCCAGCGGTTGGCGCGATCGCGCAGATTCTGGGGCCGTGATTCACCGAACTGGCGCTGTCCTGCATCGATCAGAATTTGCACAGCGGCATCCGGCGCATATTTGCTCACTGCCAACATGGCCGCCCCGCTCTCCTGAACCTCATGAATCAGCCGTTGATGGCGTTGAATCAGCTGTGGTGTCTGCACAATCCGATACCGTTACGACGCCGTCGCATCCCAGCGCACGCGCTGCTCCAGCGCCCGGCTCAGGGTATGCTCATCAAGATACTCCAGCTCGCCGCCCTCCGGCACGCCGCGGGAAATACGCGAGATGCGCAGCGGCTCATGCTCGTAGCGATTGGCCAGGTAGTGCGCCGTTGCTTCACCGTCCACCGTGGCGCTGGTGGCCAGAATCAGCTCATTCACCCCCTGCGCGATACGTCTGTCCAGCGCCGCCAGACGCAGTTGCTCCGGCCCGATGCCGTCGATCGGACTTAAGCGACCGCCCAGCACATGATAACTGCCGCGATAGCCGTGGCCGCGTTCCATCATCAATACATCCACCGGCTGCTCGACCAGACAGATGAGCGCCGCATCGCGCTGCACATCTTCGCAAAACTGACAACGCCCCTGCTCGGCAAAGCAGCCGCAGGTGTCGCAAAAACCGACCTGCGCATGTAGCGCCTGCAGCGCTTCGGCCAGTTGCATCGAATCAGTCGCCGGTCGCGACAGCAGATTCAGCCCCAGCCGCATGGCGGTTTTCGGGCCGATACCGGGCAAGGAGGCCAGCATCTCAATCACCCGCGCCAGCGGCGCCGGCACGCCCGATAGCTGGATCAAAGAGAAAAACCGGGCGGCAGCGGCATGCCGGCCATCAACCCCTGCTGCTGCTGTTTCTGAATCTCGCCAACCTTGTCGATCGCCTGATTAAAAGCGGCCGCCACCAGATCTTCAATCAGCGCCTTGTCCTGCTCCTCCCACACGGCGGGATCGATATCCACGCGGCGCACTACCCTGTCTCCGCTCATCAGCACCTTGACCATGCCGCCGCCGGCCTCGCCGGTAATTTCCATGGCCGCCATCTCTTCCTGCATCTTCTTCATATTTTCCTGCATTTTTTTGGCCTGCTGCATCATCTTGCCGATATTCATTCATCCACTCCTGTTCAAACAAAACTATTCAAAACCTTTTTACCGCAAATGCTTTTGACTTTTATGCCAGACCTTCATCCGCAACGCCCGCAGGCAGAACCTTCACCAGCTTGGCATCCATTTCACGCATCAGCGCCTGCACGTGCGGATCATCTTCCGCCCCCTTGCGCAGACGCGCTGCTTCCAGTTGCGCCTGTTTCCGCCGCTCTTGCGACAGCGATTCACCCTGCTGCTCAACACGGGATTCCCACAGCACCTCACGCCCCAGCCATTCGGCAAAGGCCAGACGATCGCTGGCCGCAATCGCCCGCTGCTGATGCTGATCCAGCGCCAGACGCACCGTAGCCGCATACTCCATACAGATCACATGATCCAGCATCGCCGCCACACCCGGCTTAACCTTGCCAAACGCATCCACTGCCTCTTTCCATGTGGCATATGAACGGGACATATTTTGCCCAGCATCAGGCTGACTGCGCGGCGCTTTTATCTCTTCCGACTCGACCGTTGGCGATTTTTTCATCTCATGGGGCGGGTTATTGGAAACGGCGGGCGTCTCCTCAATCGCTTTGAATGGCGGCGCGACCGGCTTTTCTTCCGGCTCTGTTCCCTGTTTCGGCCCAGACCCTGGCTCCTGATCAACTGCCGCCACAGCGGCAATAGCATTGAGCCCGCACAGGCGCATCAACACCATCTCCGCTCCCATGCGCTCTTCCACCAGCGACAAGCTGCCAATACCATTGAGCAAGACCTGATAGCGCAAATCAAGCCCCTGCGCATCCAGTCGTCCCGCCTGCTGCGTCATCCAGTTGCGATGATCCGCATCCATCTCATCATCCAGCAGCGCGGCGTCCGCCTGCAAGCAGGCCAGTTGATGCCACACCCGTCCCAACTCCTCAAGCATGCTGCGCGCGCCATGGCCAGCAGATACCGCATCACGCAGACAGCGCACGCTCGCCGCCGCATCGCCGGCGAATACGGATTCGGAAAGTTGCCGCACCAGCGCATAACCCACCATGCCCAGAGCCGACATCACATCGGCCGCTGTCAAATGATCGGGCACATAGGCCAGCACCCGCTCCGCCAGCGACAGCGCATCACGTACGCTTCCATCCGCCGCCTGCGCTATGGCTGCAATGGCATCGGTATCGGCAGTGATCGATTCGGCATCAAACACATGTTTCAGATAGGCGCCGATCTCGCCCTGACCCATTCTGCGCAGGTCGAAGCGCTGGCAGCGCGAACGCACCGTCACCGGCAACTTGTCCGATTCGGTGGTGGCCAGAATAAACATCACGTATGCAGGCGGCTCTTCGAGCGTTTTCAGCAGCGCATTAAAAGCGCTCTTGGAGAGCATATGCGCCTCATCGATGATATAGATTTTGCGCTTCAGCGTAGCGGGGGGATAACGCACGCCGTCAAGAATTTCGCGCACATCGTCCACGCCGGTATGGCTGGCGGCATCCATCTCCTGCACATCGAGATTGGAGCCTTCAGCAATCGCACCACAAGCAGCGCACACGCCGCAAGGCTCGCCATGATCCGGATGCTCGCAGTTCACTGCCATGGCCATCAGGCGCGCAATGGTGGTTTTGCCGACGCCACGAATGCCGCACAGCAGATACGCATGCGCCAGATTGCCGCTGGCCAGTGCGTTTTTCAGCGTGCGCACCACCACATCCTGACCAATCAGATCAGCAAATTTCTGCGGCCGCCAGCGCCGCGCCAGTACCAGATAGGACATGCGAGGCACTCTACGGTTTGGTCTACTGCGTGCAATGCTAATCATCATACCCGTTGATATAACCCATCCCACCGTCTGCGATATCAAAGCGTCTCTTAGCAGCACGCCACACTAAGGTTTTTCCTTGTACAGCCGATAGAGTAAAATAATTAAAATCAATTTCAGAGTTTTCATGAACAAGTTCGCAATAAAAATCGCCAAGGTGAGACAATGGTTTACACAGCAGGAATAGAGGCGACATGAGCTTCAGATTAACTGAAGTTTCACCTTTTTTGATCTTGGCACAAGGGTTGCTAAAATTTCAGCAAATCTGATGCCAATATTTCCTTTGTAAAACAGTATGTTACGTTATTTATTGGTTGTTTTGCACGCTCTTTTCTGATAGGTTATTTCAGCGTAAGTTGTTGATA
>JALUYG010000202.1 GCA_027013105.1 Mariprofundus sp. | reverse complement strand
GCCGGTGAGGTGCAGCGTGCCGCCGTTCCTGCCGGCCTGCATGATCTGCTGCATAGCTTCGGAGCGGTAAAATGAACCGTCGGCGATGGCGTTGTTGATCCGCGTCGGCCCCTGCTCCAGCACCTTGCCGGCGCCCATGGTCAGATGGCCGACCTCCGAACCGCCCATATCCTTGTTCGATGGCAGTCCGACATAATGGCCGTGCGTATAGAGCCGGGTGTGGGCGTAATCGTTCCACAGACGATCGAACACGGGGGTGTTTGCCTGCGCTATCGCATCTTCCGGGCCGCCGGCGCCGAGCCCCCAGCCGTCCATGACAATCAATAATACCGGTCGTTTTTTATCTGCTGCAAAATGTTCGTTCGTGGTCATGCATTCACCTGTTGCGTTATTAGCCCGGGCATGGTTCTGGCAGTCTGCCCGAGCCGACAGTTGCGCCGAATCCTAACAGTTCAGGCGTGGTGAAGCATTGATCAGCTGGCCTGATGATCCTTTACCATGAAACCAACAGCGCGCCTGCATGGGGGGCAGGCCTTCTCTTTACCGGAGAGCAGCGCGTCTGCGTCAAGCACTCTTCAGGCTTTTACTGACGATTTCGTAGACATCGCCGGAGAGGCCTTCGTGGCCTGCAAGGCGTTGCAGCGCAGCCCGGTTCAAAGCGCTACGGCCCGGTTCGAGCCGTTTCCAGTGCATCAGCGCGCGCACCATGCGCGAGGCGATTTGCGGATTGATGGCATCCAGCGCCAGCACCTGATCGGCGATAAAATCGTAACCGCTGCCATCGGCGGCATGAAATGCAGCCGGGTTGCGCATGGAAAATGCGCCGATCACGGCGCGCACCTTGTTCGGATTGCGCAGGTCAAAGGCTTCATGCGCCATCAATGTCCTGATCCGCTCCAGTGCGCCGGGCAGCGATGATGCCGCCTGCACGGCGAACCATTTATCCATCACGTTGGCTTCGCTGCGCCACTGCCGCTCGAAAGCGGCCAGCGCCTGTTCACGTTCGGGGCAGTCGCAATCGGCCAGCGCAGCCAGTGCGGCATATTGATCGGTCATATTGTCGGCTTCGCCGAACTGGCAGAATGCAAGGCTGATCGACTGTTGATCGTTCAGCCTGACCAGATATGCCAGGCAGACGTTTTTGAGTTTGCGTTGCTGCATGGCGTGATCGTTGAGTCCCGATGCAGCTGACAGGCGCTGATAGTTATCTTCAAAATCGCTACGCAAGTGCGTTGCAATCAGCTGGCGCAGCTGCTCGCGTGCGGCATGAATGGCGGCGGGATCAAACGGATTGCAGGCTTCGGCGATATCGGCTTCCGAAGGCAGGGTCAGCGCTTCGGCTTTCAACGCTGCATCGAGCGATGGATCATGCAGTAGTTGTGAGAAAGCATCGAACAGAATCTCCTCCGGCGCATCGCCGGCCAGCATGGAGAGCAGCGTCTGCACGGACAATCGCTGGGCTGCCGCCCAGCGATTAAACGGATCGGAATCGTGCTGCATTAGAAATGCGTCTTCGGCACGACTATAGGGGTAGTCGAGTTCGACCGGGGCGGAAAAGTCGCGCAATAATGATGGCAATGGTTGTTTGGTCACGTTGACAAAGGTGAAGGATTGTTCGGCTTCGCTGATCAGCAGCGTGCGGCTTGTCTCGCCAGCTTCGGCTTCGCCCTCCAGTTGCAATCTTTGCTCGCTGCCATCCGGCAGCAACAGCCCGAGCGCGAGTGGAATCAGGAATGGCTGTTTATGTTCACACTCCGGCGTGGCCGGGCAGGATTGCGCGCAGTGCAGCGTGCAGCGCTGTGTTGCGGCATCGTAGTCCATGCGCACGCGCAGTGTCGGCGTGCCGGCCTGATTGTACCAGCGCTGCATCTGCGCCAGATCCGCACCGTTGGCGTCGGCCATGGCGGCGAGGAAATCCTCAGTCGTTACAGCCTGACCGTCGTGGCGCTGGAAATAGAGATCCATGCCGCGCCGGAAACCGTCCACGCCCAGCAGGCTCTGATACATGCGCACCACTTCCGCGCCTTTTTCATAGACGGTGACGGTATAAAAATTATTGATCTCCATATACGAGGCCGGGCGAATCGGGTGCGCCATCGGGCCGGCATCCTCGGCGAACTGATGGGTGCGCAGCAGCCGCACATCTTCAATGCGTTTGACGGCGCGCGAATGGATGTCGGCGGTAAATTCCTGATCG